>NZ_JBFBAD010000009.1:0-154138 GCF_040682075.1 Actinoplanes sp. NPDC051411
CCCGCCGCACGCCTTTGTATGCCGCTATTCAGGACTTTCAGTTCATTCCCCTTTTTTCCGGACCAGGGGCTCGCGTTGCGGCTCGTCGACCGCCTAATCTCCATCCGCTGGCCGACCGCCGAGGCGGCGCACGGAGAGGCACCCTGAGTTGACGTACGTCGATACCCGGACGAATGTCTGGGAGGCGCTGGCCGGACGGGCTCCCGGCGAGCCCACCGGCCCTACCGACCCTGGTCTCTGGGGTGCGGTCGTCGACCGCCTCAACCCGGCCCGGGCCCGTCCGGTGCTGCGGGCCGGCATCGAGGCCATGCAGATGACCGCCGTACGCGGTGGCGACTACATCATGCTGCGCTCGCCCGACGACGGCACCCGCGCCGGCTACCTGCGGCTCACCCCCGAGGAGTGGCAGCTCGCGCTCCTGATGGACGGCGCGAGCACGGTCACCCGGCTGGTCGCCGAGTTCGCCCGCATCGCCGGCCGGCTCGCCCCCGACGAGGTCCGCCGGGTGGTCGCCGACCTGGCCGGCCACCGCATGCTCGACGAACTGCCGATGGACGCCTTCCGGCCGCTCGACGAGATGCAGCATCCGGGCCCCGAGCGTTCCGCCCGCGGCCGCCGCACGCTGGTCTTCGACGCCGACGGCGTGGCCACCTCGCTCTACCGGGCCGGCGGCCGGTTCTTCTTCGGCCGGGTCGCCGCCGCCGTGCAGGGCCTGCTGGTCGTGGCCGGTCTGGCCCTGTTCGCGCTGACCTGGATCCGGGGCGGCCAGTCGCTCTTCCTGACCGGCGGTTCCTACGTTCTCGGCGCGGTCGTCCTCATCCTGCTCAACGTGCTGGTCGTGGCCGGGCACCAGCTCAGCCACGCGCTCGCCACCAAGCACGTCGGACGCGACGTGCCGGCCGGTGGCTTCGTCCTCTACTTCGGCATCCCGTCGTTCTTCCTGGACACCGCCGACGCCTGGATGGCCGGCCGCCGCGCCCGCATGCTGGTCTCGGCCGCCGGCCCGCTCAGCTCGCTGATGCTGGCCGGGCTGGCCCAGACGGCCGGGTTCGCGCTGCCGGTGCTCGGTGGGCTCGCGTTCAAGCTCGCCTTCCTGTGGTACCTGAACGCGTTCCTGCACCTCAGCCCGCTCCTTCCGCTCGACGGGCACTACCTGCTGAGCGACTGGCTCGAGATCCCGCAGCTGCGCGGCCGGGCGCTGTCCTGGATCGGCGGCCGACTGCGGGGCCGCCCGCCGCGCTGGTCGGTGCTCGACCGGGAGGGCCGGCTGATCGGCCTGTACGGCATGCTCGCCGTCCTCTGGCTGGCCGTCGCCGCGGTCCTGGTCGTCCGGGTCTGGTCGGACCGCGTCGCCGGGCTGGTCACCGGCCTCTGGCACGACGGTTTCGGCGGCGTCCTGCTTCTGCTGCTGATCGTGCTCGGCCTGTTCGCCCGGCCGATCTATTTCCTGCTCGGCCGCGTCACCCGGGGCTGGCGTGGCTCCCGGCAGCGCTCGGCCGAGAACGACCGCGAGGCCGACACCCCGCGCCGGCTGGGCGCGCTGCTCGCCTCCGACCTGGGTGGTCTGCCCGAGCCGGCGCTGCACGGCCTGGCCTCCCGGGCCCGCTGGGTGCACGCCCCGGCCGGTCGTCAGCTGGTGCTGGCCGGCGGTGCCCAGCCGGCGGTCTTCGTCGTCGTCGACGGCACGCTGCACGCCCGCAAGCCCGGCGACCCGGCCGGCACGATCCGCCACCAGGTCGGTCCGGGCGGCGTGGTCGGCCTGGTCAACGCGCTGGCCGGCCGCGCGACCCAGCTCGACTGGTATGCGGCCGGCACGACGCTGCTCTCGATCCCGGCCGCGACCGTCGCGAGCGTGGTCGGCCCGCTGCCCGGCCCGCCGCCCAACGACCTGCTCGAGGCCGAGGCCCTGTTCGCCGACACCCCGGCGCTGGCCGCGCTCGCCGTCGACCAGCGGCTGGCCCTGATCGCCTCGGCCCACCCGGTCGATCTGGAGGCGGGCGCGCCGGTCATCCTGCCCGGCCCGACCCACGCCCTGGTCGTCGAGTCGGGCGTGATCGCCATGGCCGACGACATCGAACTGCGGCGGGGCACCCTGATCGGCCCGGTCGGCGACGGCAGTCCGGGCATGGTCGCCCAGGCCCGCACCCCGGTGCGCCTGTGGATCGTCCCCGACGCCTCCGACCTGCCCCCGCTGGTCGGCGCCACCCACCGGCCCGGCTCGACGTTGCCGGTGGTGAGTGTCCGGGGCGCGCTGACGCCGAGCGTGGTCACCCCCGATACGTACCCTCCGCTGGCCGTACCGCCCGGGCCGCCGCCGGAGGACGGCGACGCCGAGGTCGACCGCCGTTTCGAGCGTCAGCTGTGGTGGCTGGTCGTCGGCGTCCTGGTGGTCGCGCTGGTGCTGGCCGGCCTGAGCTTCCGTCCCGGCCCGGCGTGGGCCGAGATGCCGGAGGACAAGGGTCTGCTGACCGTCGACAGCGGCGAGATGACGGCCGTGATCGCCGGCAACCCGGTCGACCTCGCGTCCGGCGACCGGCGGTACGTCGGTGTCGGCACCCAGATCAGCGTGCCGCCCGGTGCGCGTGGCCGGCTCACCTTCCCGGGTGGCGCGGCGACGCTGTTCTGTGGCGGCGTCCAGGCCCAGATCGGCAAGCTCGACGTCGTCGGCGGGCGGCAACGCACCGTGCACGCGGTGCTGGTCCTCCAGACCGGGCGCGTGCTGGCCGACACGGCGGGCACCAGCGGGGCCTTCGGGCCGCTCGGGCTGACCGTCGCCCGCGCGCACAACGACGTGAGCACCACCGCGGCGTCCTGGTTCTGGGTCGAGCCGGCCGCGGCCTCGGTCTCGACCGGCCGGGTGACCGTCGGCCCGGCCCCGGCCAAGGCCACGCACAAGACGCTGAGCTGCGGCGACGGCGTGGCGGTGACCCCGCCGGCGTCCGATCCGACGACCGAGGCGCCGCTGCCGTCCGACTCGGCCCCGGTCGTCCCGAGCCAGTCGGTGGCGCCGAGCGTGACGATGACGGTGCCGACGCCGACCGGCGAGCCGACCGAGGGCGCGACCACCACCCCGGCGACCGCGCCGCCGACCGAGGCCACGCGGACGACGAAGCCGTCTGTGACCCACACGGTCCGGCCGCCGTCGACCAGGCCGACGACGAAGCCGACCACGGCCCCGACGACCGCCCCGACGACCGCCCCGACGACTACGCCGCCGACCACCGCGCCGACGACGACCGCCCCCAGCAACCCGGAATAGAAAGGACCCGCGTGCTCTGCTGGTTCTGCTCCGAACAGGCCCGCGCGACCTGCCGTTTCTGCGGTCGCGGGATCTGCGCCGACCACGCCCGTTTCGGCCCCTACCTTCTGCAGGTCACCCGGTCGCTGGAGCGTGACCGGGCCGAGGCGCTGGTGGTCGAGGACGCCGTGCAATGCGGGACATGTCGCCCCCGCCCCCAGCCGGTCGCGATGCCGGAACTCGACTGATTCCCGTTCATCTATTTACAACTTCAGTTAACAGTCCTAATAATTGGCCATGCGCCGATCGATGATCTTCGCCGCGGCCTCCGTCCTCGCGGCGGCCGGCACCATCGTGTCCCTCGGGTCGTCCGCCAGCGCCGCCACCGCGTGCGCGCCGGCGTGGAGCGCGACCGCCACCTATGTGGGAGGCAACATCGCCTCCCAGAACGCGCACAACTACGCCGCCAAATGGTGGACCCAGAACGAGTCCCCGGCCACCCACTCCGGCCAGTGGGATGTGTGGGCCGACAACGGAGCGTGCGGCGGCGGCACCACACCGCCTCCGACTACCGCACCCCCGACCACGGCCCCTCCGACGACGGCGCCCCCGACCACCCCGCCGCCGACGACCAACCCGCCTCCCCCTAACACGGGCATCCCCAAGCACGCCCTGATCGGCTACCTGCACGAGACGTTCGCCAACGGCTCCGGCTACCTGAAGCTCGCCGACGTGCCGAGCAACTGGGACATCATCGACCTGGCGTTCGGTGAGCCGTCGAGCGTCACCTCGGGCGACATCCACTTCACCCGCTGCTCGGCGAGCGAGTGCCCGGGCGTGGAGTCCGACGCCGACTTCCAGGCCGCGATCAAGGCCAAGCAGGCGGCCGGCAAGAAGGTCCTGCTGTCGATCGGCGGCGCCAACGGCGAGGTCCAGCTGACCACCACCGCGGCCCGCGACAAGTTCGTCAGCTCGGTCGGCGCGATCATCGACAAGTGGGGCCTGAACGGCCTCGACGTCGACTTCGAAGGCCACTCGCTGTCGCTGAACACCGGCGACACCGACTTCAAGAACCCGACCACCCCGGTCATCGTCAACCTGATCAGCGCCCTGAAGTCGCTCAAGGCCCGCTACGGCGCCGGCTTCGTGCTGACCATGGCCCCGGAGACGTTCTTCGTCCAGCTGGGCTACCAGTTCTACGGCTCGGGCCCGTTCGGCGGCCAGGACCCGCGGGCCGGCTCGTTCCTGCCGGTCATCTACGCCATGCGCAACGACCTGACGATCCTGCACGTCCAGGACTACAACTCGGGCCCGATCATGGGTCTCGACAACCAGTACCACAACATGGGCGGCGCGGACTTCCACATCGCCATGACCGACATGCTCCTGGCCGGCTTCCCGGTCGCCGGCAACACGGCCAACATGTTCCCGGCCCTGCGCCCCGACCAGGTCGCCATCGGCGCCCCGGCGACGGTCAACGCCGGCAACGGCTACGTCGCCCCGGCGCTGCTCCAGCAGGCGTTCGGCTGCCTGGCCAAGGGCACGAACTGCGGCGGCTACGCCCTCCACGGCGGCGCCCACAGCGACCTCCGCGGCCTGATGACCTGGTCCATCAACTGGGACCACTTCAACGGCTACGAGTTCCAGAACCAGAACGGCGCCTACATCAAGAGCATCGGCTGACTCCGACCCGCTACGACCGGCACTTCAAAATCAAGGGCCGGTCGTAGCGGGGTGGGTGGTGACAGACCGTCGCTCACGCCGAGGGCCCGGCCGGGCCGAGCAGGGCGCTGGCGCGCCCAAACCGCTCACCCCACCCGGGCGACCTGCGTAATCGGTTGCGCCCCGATTCAATAAGACTGTGCCGCGGATGCAGGCCGTCCTGCAGGTTCCGGCCCTCAGGACCGACCACCCTGGCGGTCACATCCGGCGCCCCCTGGTCCTGCGCCCCTGGTCCTGGCGCCCGAGCCGACGACGACACGGCCCTGTTCGTAGCGTCGCCGGCCGATTCGCTGTCCCGAAGCGCGGGCGACGACGAGGCCGGCCCGTTCGTGGCGTCGCGGAACCGGAGCCCGGGTGGAAGCCCTCGCCGGCCGCGCCCGGATCTGCCCAACGGCCACGCCGGCGCCGTCGTCGACGTGCCATGGGCTGCTCGGCCAGGTGCATCGCGACCTGGCCGCCTTCGCGGGACGGCTCGCGGAGTCGGCCGGCCGATGGGTGACCGGGGCGCGGCGCTGGTCGCGAAGATCGATCACGACTTTGCGATGACAGCGCCGCGCCCCGCGCCTCAGAGGTACGGGCGGGTGATCAGCTCGATGGCGTGGCCGGCCGGGTCCTTGAAGTAGACGCCGCGGCCGCCGTGCTCGTGGTTGATCTCGCCCGGCCGCTTCATCTGGGGGTCGGCCCAGTGGGTGACGCCCTGGTCGCGCAGGCGGGCGTAGGCCCGGTCGAACAGGTCGTCGTCGATCAGGAAGGCGTAGTGCTGCATCTGGATCTCGACCGGCGGCGCCGCGAACTGAAGCAGTACGCCGTCGCTGAGCTGTACGTTGGTGAACAGGCCCCAGGACGGCGCCTCGGGGAGTTCCAGCAGGTCGCGGTAGAAGCGGGCCGACTCGTTGCGGTCCCGGGACGCGATGATGGTGTGGTTGAACGTGACTGTCATGGTGGCTGACCTCGCAGGTTGCTCGACACGGAAGGATTGGTCGGGCACCTGGTGGCGGTCCACGGGCGGTCAGCTGTCCACCGGATCGCCCGTCTGTGCGTGGCTCGACGCCGGTCCGGTGTTCACGGCCTCAACCCTAGTGCTCACCGCGTACCGGCGAAAGCCGCCGGCGAGGCGATGAGCCGAGCCCCGCCGGGGTTGCCGTGACACGATGTGTCGCATGGTCAACAGTCCGGTCGCGTTCGTGCTCGGTGGCGGCGGAGTGCTCGGCGCGGTTGAGGTCGGGATGCTGCGGGCGCTGTTCCGGGCCGGTTTCCGGCCCGATGTGGTGGTCGGCACGTCGATCGGCGCGGTGAACGGGGCGCTGCTGGCGCTCGATCCGAGCGAGGCCGTCACCGACCGGCTGGTGCGGCTCTGGACGTCGCCGGAGGCGGCGGACGTCTACGGCGACTCGATCGGGCGGCAGCTCAGGCGGTTCGCGGCCCGCACGCATCTGCATTCACCGATGCCGTTGCGGAGGCTCCTCGAAAGCGAGTTGGGGGAGCACTCGACGTTCGCCGATCTGAAGGTTCCGTTCCGCTGCTGCGCCGCCAGCATCGAGCGGGCGGCCGAGCACTGGTTCGACAGCGGGCCGCTGGTCGACGCCGTGCTCGCCTCGTCGGCCGTGCCGGGCCTGCTACCCCCGATGGAGATCGAAGGGGAGCACTATGTGGACGGTGGGATCGTCAACTCGATCCCGATCGGGGAGGCGGTACGCGTCGGCGCCAAGCTGATCTTCGTGCTGCAGGTGGGCCGGGTCGAGCGCCCGCTGACCGTGCCCCGCCGGCCGTGGGAGGTGGCCCAGGTGGCGTTCGAGATCGCCCGGCGGCATCGGTTCGCGCGCGAGATGTCGGCCCTGCCGGCCGACGTCCGCGTCCACGTGCTGCCGAGTGGGGGCGGTGAGACCCGCGACGACAGCCCGTGGGCCTACCGCGACATGGCGCGGGTGGGCCGTCGAATAAGCCGGGCCTACACCGCCTCCCGCCGCTACCTGCAGGCCAATGTGCACGGCGCGCGCTGATGCCACCTCCCCCCTCCTGGGTCCGCCGCCTGCTCCTCGCCCCCTTCATCGTCGCGCTCGCCGTGGTGCTGCTCGTCTCCCTGCCGGTCTGGCTGCTGCTGGCGTTGATCGCGTCGCCGCTGGTGCCCGGCCATCTGCGGGTGCCCCGGCTGATGTTCCTGGCGATCGCCTACCTGGTCTGGGACGCCTCGGCACTGGTCGTGCTGGCCGCCCTCTGGATCGCCTCCGGTTTCGGCTGGAAGATCCGGACGCCGGCCTTTCAGCGCGCCCACTACGTGGTGACCGGTAAGTTCCTCGGCGTCCTGTTCTGGATCGCCCGTTGGTCGCTGCACCTGGCCGTCGACGTGGTCGGCACCGACCCGGACACCGCGCGGCCGGGCCGCCCGGAGGTCGTGGTGAGCCGGCACGCCGGGCCGGGCGACTCGTTCATCCTGATCCACGCGCTGGTCAACTGGTTCGCCCGGGAGCCGCGCATCGTGCTCAAGGCCACCCTGCAGTGGGATCCGGCGGTCGATGTGCTGCTCAACCGGCTGCCCAACCGGTTCATCACGCCGGGCCGCACCGGCTCCCGCCCGTTGGAGGACGAGGTCGGCGAGCTGGCGGTCGGGCTGGACGACAACGACGCGTTCGTGATCTTCCCGGAGGGCGGCAACTTCACGCCGCGGCGGCGGATCAAGGCGATCCGGTGGCTGCGCTCGCACGGCATGTTCGTGCTGGCCCGGAAGGCGGAAGATCTGCGGAACGTGCTGCCACCGAAACCGGCCGGACTATTCGCGGCGATCGACGCCGCGCCCGACGCGGGAGTGATTTTCGTCGCGCACACCGGGCTCGACCGGATGATGACGGTCGCCGACGTCTGGCGCGAGCTGCCGATGGACAAACGCCTGGTCATGCGGTTCTGGAGCGTCGACCCGGAGGATGTGCCGACCGGCGAGGAGGAGCGGGTCGCCTGGCTCTACGACTGGTGGGCCCGCATCGACCGCTGGATCGAGGAGAACCGGCCGGCGGCCCGCCCGCTGACCACGGACTGGGCCGCCCGCCGGGCCGCATAGCGCCTGTCCTGCCGGTCACGCGGGGCTGCGGCGTGGCCCAGTCGGCGTCAGCCACCACCTGGACCTCGCCTCGCACTCGCGTGATCGGCAGGACACGCCCTAATTCGACCCGAGGGTCTTGTAGATGCTGTCCGGCGCCTCGGTCACGGCGGAGGCCGCCGGCCGCTGCACGGTCACCGGCGCGCCGTAGTCGCTGTAGAGCGCGTCGATCGGCTCGGTCTTCTGCCCGTTGACCCGCGGCAGGTCGATGGTCAGCTCCTGCAGCTGCCCCTGCGCGTCGAGGCCGGCCGTGAACGGCACCTGCGACGCGGCCTGGCCGTACCCGTCGATCGTGACCTTGCTGACGCCGGCGAGACCGGCCGCCTTGGTCAGGTCGAGCGTGCCGGCGTAGCTGTTCGAGCCGGTCGAGTGCACGTCGGTGGTCGAACTGAGCAGCTTGGCGGTGTTGACCGGGTCGATCTGGTCCGGTCGCAGCCCGATGCTCGCGTCGGCCGGCAGCCGCGACCCGTCGACGTGCGTCCAGGTGTTGTTCTTGGTGATTCCGGGGATCTGCACGTACAGGTCCTTGTCGATCAGCAGCGTCTTGATGCTGACCGAGGCGTTCGGGCCGGTCGCCGTCACGTCGGCGGTGCCGGCGCCGTGCGGGGCGTCGATCGCGCCGGTCAGCTTGAAGCCGCTCCCCGACGTTACGGTGATCTTGAAGCTGGTCTGGTCGAGCTTGGCCGTCGCCGCCGCGAGCTGAGCGGCCGCGGCCGGGTCGGCGGCCGACGCGGAGCTGGTCGCGGGCGCGGGGGCGCTGGAAGAAGCACCAGGGGTGGTGGAGGCGTTGTCGCAACCGGCTACCGCGAGAGCGACCGCGGCCGTCGTCGCGAGGCCCAGTCCGGCGAGCCGTGGTGTGCGCATGTCGGTCCCTTCTTCACGCCGTTCGTCCGGATTGACGAGCGTGCGTGGCAATGTGCCCGAACCCGCCGCACAGCAAACGGTAAGTGGACCGCACTAAGCTCAGGAGCATGGCTGAGCTGCTCGACGCCGATTCCCTGCGAGATGCCGTCGCTGTTCTCGACGGCTGGGAGGGCGGTCCCGAATCGATCGTCCGCACTGTTGGTCTTCGCAGTTTCCCGGCGGCGATCCAGGTCGTCGACCGGGTCGCCCAGGTCGCCGAGGAAATGGATCATCATCCGGACATCGACATTCGCTGGCGTACGCTGACTTTCCGCTGCGTGACCCACTCGGCCGGCGGCGTCACCACCCGTGACATCGCGCTGGCCAACCGCATCGACCGCATTCTCGCCGACGCCTCGGCCTGACCTGGAGGAAGCAACCTTGAGATTCGAGGTCAGCAAGGTCCTCGACGCCATCGAGGGCCGGCTCTCCACCGACCCGGCTCTCGCCCGAGCGGTGGTCGACCTGTCGGAGATCGTGCGCTACGCCGATCTGGACGGCGGCCGCCCGGCCAGCTCGGTGCGGCTCGGCCTGGTCGTCGACGCCCTCAGCCGGCACGTGGCCGAGGAGAACGCGCCGGTCTACGTGGTCGCCCCGCGCGGCCTGCTCTCCGACACCGACCTCACCTCCAACGAGCGGATGGTGATCCGCCGCTGGGCCGACGACGGCAAGGTCGAGGTGGTGCCCAAGCTCGACGACCGCGTCTACGAGGTGGCCGAACTGCTCGGCGTGCCGGTGCTGACCCGCGGCCGCGGCGACCAGTTCCGCGACCGGCGGCCCTGGGTCGACGAGCCGGGCCGCCTGCTGGCCGCGGTGGCCGGTGAGGGCGGCGGAGCGGTGCTGATGGCCCGGGTCGGCCGCGGTGAGTCGCCCCGCCCGGCCGAGCGTTCCCAGCTCGGCGAGCGCCTGCTGGCGCGGGTCTGGAGCTGCCCCGAGTCCAACTGCAACAGCTTCGGCTCGGGCGGCGACCCGGACAGCCCGTTCTCCGACATGCGCACCTTCACCAGCCCGGTGGCTCAGCCGCCGCCCGCTCTGCGAGCGGGCGTGCCGACCTGCCCACGGCACGGGGCCAAGCTGCGCGACGCCGGCCCTCGACCGGAGGTCGAGGTTCTTTCCGTACGCATCGACGGCGTGATCCGCCAGCGCTTCGTCGTCTCGGCCGACGCGCCGGTCGTGGTCGGCCGCGCGCCCGAGGGCGGTGGGGGCGTCATGCTCGGGCAGTGGCTGACCGAGGACGCCCGCAAATGGATCAGCCGCGGGCACGTGCAGTTCGCACTGCGCGGCAAGGGCGAGCTGACCGTGCAGGACGTCAGCACCAACGGCTCCGGCATTCGGCCGAGCGGCTCGATGGACGACGACGAGCGGATCCCGCTGAAGCGCGGCGAGACCCGCTCGCTCGGTGCGGCCGACGTCGTCGAGCTCTATGCCGGCGTCAACGTCGGCCGGTCGAAGATGTGGGCCACCGGCGGGCTCGTCCAGCCCCAGTCGGTGATGGCCGAGGCCCCGACGATGGCCCTGCGGAAATTTACGGGCTAACCAGGATCGCCGACAGCTGGGCCACCGCGTGGTCCAGCTCGTCGCCGGTCACGACCAGCGGCGGGGCCAGCCGGATCGTCGAGCCGTGGGTGTCCTTGACCAGCACGCCGCGCTCGGCGAGCCGCTCGCACGCCGTACGCCCGGTCATCAGCGCCGGGTCGATGTCGACGCCGGCCCACAGCCCGCGCCCGCGCACCGCCACCACGCCCCGGCCGATCAGCCTGGCCAGAGCGGCGTGCAGCCGCTCGCCCAGCTCGGCCGAGCGGCGCTGGAACTCGCCGGTCTCCAGCAGCTTGACCACCTCGATGCCGACCGCGCAGGCCAGCGGGTTGCCGCCGAAGGTCGAGCCGTGCTCGCCCGGCTTGAGCACGCCGAGCACCTCCCGGTCGGCCGCGACCGCCGAGACCGGCACGATGCCGCCGCCGAGCGCCTTACCGAGCACGTACATGTCGGGGGCCACGCCCTCGTGCTCGATCGCGAAGGTCTTGCCGGTGCGGCCCAGCCCGGACTGGATCTCGTCGGCGATGAACAGCACGTTGCCGGCCGTGCACAGCTCGCGGACCCCGGCGAAGAACCCGGTCGGCGGCACGAGCACGCCCGCCTCGCCCTGGATCGGTTCCAGGAGCACGGCGACGGTGTTCGGCGTGATCGCGGCGGCCAGCGCCTCGAGGTCGCCGTACGGCACGATCTTGAACCCGGGCGTGTACGGCCCGAAGTCGGCCCGCGCGTCGGGGTCGGTCGAGAAGCTGACGATCGTCGTCGTACGCCCGTGGAAGTTGTCCGCCGCCACGATGATCTCGGCCTGCTCGTCGGCGACCCCCTTGACCCGGTAGCCCCACTTGCGGGCCACCTTGATCGCGGTCTCGACGGCCTCGGCGCCGGTGTTCATCGGCAGCACGAGGTCTTTGCCGCACAGCGCGGCCAGCCCGCGGCAGAAGTCGGCGAACTGGTCGTGCACGAACGCCCGGCTGGTCAGCGTGACCCGGTCGAGCTGGGCGTGCGCGGCGGCGATCAGAGCGGGGTGCCGGTGGCCGAAGTTGAGGGCCGAATAGCCGGCCAGGAAGTCGAGGTAGCGCCGCCCGTCGACGTCGGTCACCCAGGCGCCGTCACCTTCGGAGATGACGACGGGCAGCGGGTGGTAGTTGTGGGCCGTGTAGCGCTCGGCCTCGTCGAGAGCCTCCGGCGTCCGCATGAAGACACTGGTCACGATGAGCGCACCTCCAACGTGCAGCACTTGGGTCCGCCGCCGGCCTTGCGCAGCTCGGAGACGTCGACCGGGACGGTCTCGTAGCCGGCCCGGCGCAGTTCGGCGTCGAGATGGGTGGCCTGGACCGGCAGCACCACGGTACGGCCGTCGCTGACCGCGTTGAGGCCCAACACGGCGGCGTCCTCCGCATCGGCGATCACCGCGTGCGGGAACAGCTGCTGGAGCACGGCCTGCGAGCCGGCGGAGAAGGCCGACGGAAGGTACGCCACGTTGGTCTCGTCGAGCACGCAGAGCGCCGTGTCGAGGTGGTAGTAGTTGGGGTCGACCAGCTGCAGCGAGATCACCGGCCGCCGGAGGACCTCCTGGGTCTCGGCGTGCGAGGCGTGCGAGGTGCGAAAGCCGGTGCCGGCCAGCAGCACGTCGCCGGCGAGCAGGATGTCGCCCTCACCCTCGTTGGTGTGCTTGGGCATCGTCACGGCGAAGCCCCGCTCGCGGAACCAGGACGCGTACGCCGGGGCCTCGTCGGCCCGCTCGGCGTCGCGGAACTGCACCCCCAGCACCCGGTCGTCGACCGTGGTCGCGCCGTTGGCCGCGAACACCATGTCGGGCAGGCCGGGCAGCGGGTCGATCTCGTCGACGGTGTGGCCGAGGTCGAGGTAGGTCTGCCGCAGGGACTCCCACTGGCGGACGGCGAGCGCGTTGTCGTACGGCGCCGTGGGATCCATCCACGGGTTGATCCGGTATGTGACCGCGAAATAGGTGGGCCGGCACATCAGGTAGCGGCGCGGCGAGGCGGTGACCTTCATGCCCAGAACGGTATGCGGGACCGGCCGACGAATGCCCTGGTCAAACGCTGCGCACCGCGTTCGATCATTGCGTGATCGGCGGTCGCGGCGAAGATTCGTTAAACACACGTGGAGGGCGGCTCCTCATTGAGCCACCCTCCACGACGGCGCACCGCCGGAAATGTTTCGGGGCGGGAAACCGTCAGCCGGTCCCGGTTCCGAGATCGCGGTTGGCGCATCGCCGCCCGCGAATATGTGCTACCCGTCAGAAGCGGTTGACAAACTGTGCATCAAGCCACTGGCGGAAGGTGTTTACCGGCTGCATGTCGGTGCCGAGCCAGCTCAGCGAGCCGGTCAGGGCGAGCACGCCGACCACGATCGCGGCCAGCGACAGGACCATGCCGATCAGGGCGTCGGTCTTGCCGGCCACGTGCCGCTTTCCGGTGGCGTGGATGCCGCTGAGCGACAGGATGAGGGCCACCACGGCGACCCCGATGCCGTAGCCGAGCAGCGGCCCGGAGAGCACGAGCAGGGCCGAGGCGACCGCGAGGATCAGCCCGAGGGTGGCCAGCATGCTGGACCGGGGCCGCGGGCCGGCCGGAACGACCGGCTCGGTGACCGGCGGCCGCAGATCGGCCGAGTCGCTGAGGTCCGTGGATTCACGGCGGTCGGAGAGGTCACGGCGGTCGGAGAGGTCACGGCGGTCGGCGGGGTCACGGCGGTCGGCCGACACACCGCGCGCCGGCGGCCGCAGATCCGCGGACTCGTCGACCGCGGCGGCACGTTGGGTCTCGCTGCGCCGCGGAACAACCGTCGGCGGGTTGGCCGGCGGCGGTGCCACGGTCGAGGGGAGATTGGTTTCGGTGGTCGCGTCGCTGTCGCGCCGCGGGCGTACGGGCGTGGACGCCGATCCGCTCGAGGCCGTGCGGTCGGTCTCCGGGCTATCGGCGGTATCGGTCTGGCGGGAGAACGTCGGGATCCTCACGTCCAGCACCTCCTTGACGAATTCGGGGGATGTCAAGCCCTTACCCCGAACGCCGCCAAACGACACAACGGGCACGCGGGTTTACCCGTGTGCCCGTTGTTTGTGCTGGTGGAAGGGTCAGACCTGCGACGCGTGCCGGCCGACCTGGGTCGCCTTGCTGATCACGTGGTCGACGAGGCCGTACTCCTTGGCCTCGTTGGCGGTGAACCAGCGGTCGCGGTCGGCGTCCCGCTCGATCTCCTCCGGCGTGTGGCCGGAGTGGAAGGCGATCCGCTCGTTCATGACGTTCTTGATGTGCAGCATGCTCTCGGCCTGGATGGCGATGTCGGCCGCGGTGCCGCCGATGCCGCCCGAGAGCTGGTGCATCATGATCCGCGCGTGGGGCAGGGCGTACCGCTTGCCCGCCGTGCCCGCGCAGAGCAGGAACTGGCCCATCGACGCCGCCATGCCCATCGCGAACGTGGCCACGTCGTTCTTGATGTACTGCATCGTGTCGTACACCGCCATGCCGGCGCTGATCGAGCCGCCGGGCGAGTTGATGTAGAGCGCGATGTCCCGCTCGCTGTCGGCCGACGCGAGCAGCAGCATCTGGGCGCAGATCCGGTTGGTGACCTCGTCGTTCACCTCACTGCCGAGGAAGATGATCCGCTCGCGCAGTAGGCGCTCGAAGACTTGATCGTCGAAGGACGCGCCGCCGCCCCGCATCGTCAACTCGTCAACACTCATGGGCTCACCCTCTCGCATCCGCCGCGGAAAGACACATCCGACCGGCCGTTCGATCTCCAAGCTTTCCCGACTCGTTGCGTTCCGCCCAGCGATTCCCCTGTGGGCGAATCCGCTCACGGCATAACCGGATGCCGAAAAAGACGGATACCGTTGCTCCCCGTGCCAGAGGGACACACCATCCATCGACTCGCCTCGCGGCATCGCGAGCTCTTCGCCGGGCGGCGGCTCGCGGTCGCGAGCCCTCAGGGCCGCTTCGCGGCCGGGGCATCGGCCGTCACCGGGCGCTTTCTGCGCGACACCGAGGCGTACGGGAAGCACCTGTTCCACCACTTCGAGGGCGACCGCAGTGTGCACGTGCACCTGGGGCTCTACGGCAAGTTCGCGGACGGTGAGCTGCCGCTGCCCGAGCCGGTGGGCCAGGTGCGGATGCGGATGGCCGGCGACACCCACTGGCTCGAACTGCGCGGCCCGACCGCGTGCGAGGTCCTCGACCCGGAGCAGATCGACCGGCTGCGTTCGCGGCTCGGTGCCGATCCGCTGCGGGACGACGCCGATCCGGGGCCGTCCGGTGCCAAGATCCGGTCGAGCACGAAGCCGGTTTTCGCGCTGCTGCTCGACCAGTCGGTCGTGGCCGGCTGCGGCCTCATCTTCGCCAACGAGGTGTTGTTCCGGGCCGGGCTCGCGCCGACCACACCGGGCCGGCTGATCGGCCCCGAGCAGTGGGACGAGCTCTGGGCCGACCTGCGCGCGCTGATGAAGGAGGGTGTGGCCCGCGGCCGGATCGACACCGTGCACACCGAGCACACCCCCGAGGCGATGCAGCGGGCGCCGCGCGTCGACCGGCACGGCGGCGAGGTCTACGTCTATCGCCGCCCCGGCCAGCCGTGCCTGGTCTGCGGCACGGCGGTCGCGGCCGGGTCGCTGGCCGCCCGCAACCTCTTCTGGTGCCCGGTCTGCCAGTCTTAGGAGTTCTTGGCGGCGTCGGCCGCCGCGGCCGCATCCGGGGGCGCGCCGGCGCCGGCCGGCGGCGCGGCGGGCGGGCTGGTGCTCGGCGTGGCGGTGCCCGGGGCGGACGGCGTCCGGCCGGCCGGCTGCCCGGGGATCGTGGTGGTGAAGTTCGACGTCAGCCAGGGCAGCAGCTTCGAGTACGCCTCGATGGTGTCGGGCTGGTTGAAGTCGTGGGACAGGATGATCGATCCCGGCTTCACCGACCCGAGGATCTCGGTCATCACGCGGTTGACGTGGACCGGGTCGGTCTCGCCCTTGGGGTGGTCCCAGTCGCGCGGGTCGACCTGCCAGTAGAGCGATGTCATGCCCTGCGCCTTGGCCACACCGACCAGCCGGTCGGTGAAGTTGCCGCCGGGCGCCCGGAAGAACGGGATCTGCGCGCCGGGCACCGCGGCCCGGATCGCCGCGCTGGTGCGCGCGAGGTCGGCCTGGATCTGGGCCGGCTTGTCCTTGCCGATGGTCAGGCTGTGGTTCCAGGTGTGGTTGCACAGCGTGTGGCCGTCCGCGACGATCTCACGGACGATCTCGGGGTGCTTCCGCACGTTCGAGCCGATCAGGCAGAACGTCGCCTTGACCTGGTATTTCGCGAGCAAGGCCAGGATCTTCGGGGTCTGCACCGGGTCGGGGCCGTCGTCGAAGGTCAGCGAGATCGACTTGCTTCCGGTCGTCCGCAGCGAGTGCCCCGGCCCGAGATCGCCGACCGGCCGCTTCACCTCGACGGCGGGTGCCTTGGGCGAGGCGCTGGTGCTGGGCTTGGGGGCGGGCGACGTCGTACGAGGGGCGGCCGCACCGGTGTCGTGCGCCGGCTTGCTCGCCTTGTCTTTGGTCTTGCTCTTGCCGATGTGCACCCCGACCGTGCGGGCCGCGGCCGCGTCCACCGCGTCGATGCCCTGCTGGCGCATCGGGATGCCGATCACCAGCAGCGCGGCCGCGACCAGCGAGGCGAGCAGGACCTGCTGGCGTTTCTTGCCGACCCGCAGCCACGACTCGATCGGCAGGGTGCCGGGCGCGCGGTGGCATCCGACGGCCGGCGGCCGGCGCGACCCGGACCGGGTGTCGGGCTGCCGCGAGTGCCGCGGTCCGGTGGAGTTTTCCGGCCGGCGGCGGGCGGTCGACCGCGCGCTCGCCCTCGACCGGGGCGT
This sequence comes from Actinoplanes sp. NPDC051411, assembly GCF_040682075.1. Taxonomy (NCBI): domain Bacteria; kingdom Bacillati; phylum Actinomycetota; class Actinomycetes; order Micromonosporales; family Micromonosporaceae; genus Actinoplanes; species Actinoplanes sp. NPDC051411. The sequence goes on from NZ_JBFBAD010000009.1 coordinate 16,344, forward strand.
CAGCGTCGGGAACGGGGACGAGGGCGTGGGCTCGGAGAGGGTGCGGTAGAGCGCCGAAGGCTCGGTGAGCGCCGCCTTGGTCAGCGCGAACTCGTCGGGAGCGGCCGCGGGCACGGCGTTCGCCACGCGCGGCCGGACCACCTCGGCGAGCGTCTCGGGGCGGCGGTGCCGGCCCGAGGGAGCGGCGTCGTCGCCGGACGCCGGACTCGGATAACGGGGAGATCTCGGCGACATTGGACATGAGTACCGCGTCGCAAGATCTAGCGCGAGACCGGAAACGTGATGTCATCCTGACGGTGGGTAGTAAACCCTCATAGATGGCCATCGCGGCAGTCGGACAATTACGGGCATCACAGTGCTGCATGGACAGCGTCGGTGGCCTTCCGGGCCGCGATCAGCACCGGGTCCCACACCGGGGCGAACGGCGGGGCATAGCTGAGATCGAGACCGGTCATCTCCTCGACCGTCATCCGGTTCCACACCGCGACGGCCAGCGCGTCGATCCGCTTGGCCGCCTCGACCCGTCCGAGGATCTGCGCGCCGAGCAGGACGCCGGTGCGCCGTTCGGCGATCAGCTTGACCGTCATCGCGGCCGCGCCGGGGTAGTAGCCGGCCCGGCTGGTCGATTCCACCGAGGCCGTCACGTAGGCGTAACCCGCGTGGTCGGCCTCGCGTTCGGTCAGCCCGGTGCGCGCCACCTCGAGGTCGCACACCTTGGTCGCCGCGGTGCCGATCACGCCCGGAAAGGTCGCGTAGCCGCCGCCGATGTTGATGCCGGCCACCCGGCCCTGCTTGTTGGCGTGGGTGCCGAGCGGCACATGGACCGGCTGGCCGGTGATCAGGTGCCGGGACTCGACACAGTCGCCGGCCGCCCATACGCCGTGCCGCCCGGGGACCCGCATCCGCAGGTCGGTGACCACCCCACCGGTCTTGCCCAGGGGCAGCCCGGCCTTTTCGGCGAGCGCGGTGTTCGCGCGTACGCCCAAACCCAGGACCACGATGTCGGCCGGCAGCGAGCCGCCGGCGGTGACCACCGCCCGGACCCTGCCGTTCTCCGTTTCCAGGCCCTCGACGTGGGTCTCGGTGCGGATCTCGATGCCCTGCTCGCGGATCGCCTTGCCGACCAGCTCACCGATGTCGGGGTCGATGGTCTTGCCCATCGGGTAGCTCGACTTCTCGAGCAGCGTGACCCGCAGGCCGCGCTGGACCATCGCCTCGGCCATCTCCACGCCGACGTAACCGCTGCCGATCACGACCGCGCGCCGGGGCTGCGGCTCGCGGTCGAGCCAGGCGTGGATGGCGGCGCCGTCGTCGAGCGTCTGCACGCCGAAGACGCCCTCGCCGCGCACCCGCGCCCACTCCGGCGTGACCGGGACCGCACCGGTCGCGTAGACCAGGTGATCGAAGCTCTCACGCACCTCGCCCCCGTCGGCCAGGTCGTGTGCGACCACCTCCCGCCGGTCGAGGTCGATCCCGACGACCTCGTGGCGCATGCGCACGTCGATCGCGTTCTTGCGATGCGCCTCCGGCGATCGCGCGATCAACTCATCCTTGGCGGAGACGCTCCCGCCGATCCAGTACGGGATGCCGCAGGCCGAGTACGAGGTGAAGTTGCCGCGCTCGAACACCACGATGCCCAGGTCGTCTTCGCCCATGCGCTTGCGGGCCTGGGAGGCGGCGGACATCCCGGCCGCGTCCCCACCGATCACGACCAGTTTCACGCTCGGCCTCTCAGTCTTCGTCGCCCCGGGTCACCCGCGCCAGCCAGTCCACCACGTCGGCCACCGAGCCCCGCTGGGCCAGTATCGCTCGCTGCCGGGCGGCGCCGGTGCCCCTCGCCCGCAGGCGGTCCATCAGGACGGTCGCGCGGTCGAGGTCGCCGTGGCGTTGCAGCTCCGGGCGTACGTAGTCGAAGAGTTGCCGCAGCAGGCGCCAGGCCGGCCGCGGCTCGCGGGTGGCCATGTCGATGTTGACGCCCTCGAGGCCGTCGTGGGCGGCCCGCCAGTGGGCGGCCATCAGCAGCGGATGCGGCACGTTGGGTGCCGGCACGCCGTCTCGGACCTCGTTCAGCAGGGTCGAGACCAGGCCCCGGGCGAGCGCGGCGAGCAGGAGCACATCGTCGACGGCCGGGGTGACGTCGCCCATCCGGATCTCGATCGTGGGATAGCGCGCGGAAAGGCGGGCGTACCAGTAGAGCATCCCCTCGTCGAGCATCGCGCCGCTCGCCTGAAGGTCGCTGATCAGCGTCTCGTACTGCTCGAACGACTCCAGGTAGGGCGCCGGGCCGACGGTCGGCCAGCGCTCCCACATGACCGAGCGCCAGCTGGCGTAGCCGGTGTCGTGGCCGCCGTGCAGCGGCGAGTTCGCGGTCGCGGCCTGGAAGATCGGCAGCCACGGACGCAGGTGGTTGAGGATCTGCACGCCGGTCTCGCCGTCCGGGATGCTGACGTGCACGTGGGTGCCGCACATGCCCTGGCCGGGGGAGAGGTCGCCGAACCGCTCGCGCATCTGGTGGTAGCGCGGGTTGTCGACGACCCGGGCGTTGGGGCCGGCGGCCGGGCCCACCCCGGCCGCGACCAGGCGGGCACCGGCCCGGTGGGCGGCGTCGCTCAGCTCGCGGCGCAGCCGGCGCAGCGCGGCCGCCATCTCGGGCAGCTCCAGCTGGGGCGGGCTGGCCACCTCGATCTGGGTGCGGGCGAACTCGTGCTGTACGACGTCGCGCAGGTCGTCGGGTACTTCGGCGAAAACGTCCTCGACCGCCTCGACGCCCCGCGGCTCGACGGCGTCGACCAGGAGGTACTCCTCCTCGACGCCCAGCGTGAGCAGATCGTGCGACTCGGCCTTCTCGGCCATCTCGTCGGAGATCGTGGTCCCAGCCGAATCCATGGTCGGCGTGTTACCCGCCCGGCGGTTTCCGGAAACGGTTCCGGGTTGGCGGTCGGCGTTATCTTGGCTTCATGCTGCTGTGGGGTTTCTGGGTGCTGGCCACCTCGATCAACCCGGCCCATCCCACCTCGCTCGTTCTCGGCCTGGCCGTCGTCGCGGCGGCCCTGCTGATCGTCGCGCTTTTCGTGCCGGCCTCGGCTCCCGCGACCGCCACGAGCGCGGTCGCCTTCGCGCGCCGAGCGCGCACTTTCGCCCCGCCCCGCCTGGTCGACCCGGACGCCGCCGGCCGTCCGCGTCCTCGAGCACCCTCGGTGTGCCCCGCGGCTTGAGAGACAGCCGCTCCGCGTCCACTTCCTCTTTTCGGATCGCAGGGGTACCCCCATGTCCATTTTCCAGGTCTTCGGTGCCGTCGTCGGCGCCGCGCACTCCGCCATCGAGGGTCTCGCGTCCCTCCTGACCCCGTTCGCCGGCGGCCTCTCGGTCGCGCTGGCGATCGTCCTGTTCACGCTGCTCGTCCGCCTGGCGATCAGCCCGCTGGCCTATCTGCAGATCCGGTCCGGCCGCCGGCGGGAGGCGCTCGCCCCGGAGCTGGCCTCGCTGCGCGAGAAGCACGCCAAGGACCCGTCGGCGCTGGCCACCGAGACGCTCGCGCTGCACCGGGCGAACGGGATCAGTCCGTTCGGCGGCCTGCTGCCCGGGCTGATCCAGTGGCCGTTCTTCATGGTCATGTACCGGGTGGCCTATCACGCGCCGGCCGGGGCCCTGTTCGGCGTGCCGCTCTCCGCTCACCTCGCGGCGGGACTGCCCGTCTTCGCCGTTCTTCTTCTGATCGCCGGTGTGGTGGCGTGGGTGTCCGCGCGACGGCTCACCTCGTTCCTGCGCGTCCTGCCCTTCCTGACCGTGCTGACCGTGGCCTGGCTGCCGCTCGCGGGCGCGCTCTACCTGGTCACGTCGACCACCTGGACCGCGTTCGAGCAGGCTTTCTGGCGGCGGCCGGTATTAACGGGCAATAGCTGATCGTCGATATTGACACCGAAGTTGTAACAAGCGTGAACTGCCGTGAGAGCGCTCTCACCCCCTTCAGAAAGGGCGTTTCCCATGGCACGAACCCGCGGGCTTCTCGCGGTGGCGACCGCGGCGATCGCGGTCGCCGCCACGGCGGTCTTCGCGATGCAGGCCGACGCCGCCGTTCCCGGCGCGCCGTCCGGCATGACGACCGTCTTCAGCGACGACTTCACCGGTGCGGCGGGCTCCGGTCTCAACACCGCGAACTGGCTCTACGACATCGGAACCTCGTACCCCGGCGGCGCGGGCAACTGGGGCACCGGCGAGGTCGAGACGATGACCAACTCGACCGCCAACGTCTACCAGGACGGCGGCGGCAACCTGGTGATCAAGCCGATCCGGGACGCGTCCGGGCACTGGACGTCGGGCCGGGTCGAGACCCAGCGGACCGACTTCGCCGCCCCGGCCGGCGGGAAGCTGCGCATGGAGGCGCGCATCCAGCAGCCGAACGTCAGCGGCGCCGCGGCGGCCGGCTACTGGCCGGCGTTCTGGGCCCTCGGCGCGGCGGCCCGCCCGGCCGCGGCGACCAACTGGCCGAGCATCGGCGAGTGGGACATCATGGAAGACATCAACGGCCGCTCGTCGGTCTTCTCCACGCTGCACTGCGGCACCGCCTCCGGCGGTCCCTGCAACGAGACGACGGGGCTGGGCTCCGGGGAGCACGCCTGCTCCGGGTGCCAGACCGCCTTCCACACGTACGCGGTGGAGTACGACCGCAGCGTGTCGCCCGAGCAACTGCGGTTCTACCTCGACGGCGCCAACTACTTCACGCTCAACTCGTCCCAGCTCGACGCCACGACCTGGAACAACGCCACGCACCACGGCATGTTCATGATCCTCAACGTGGCGATGGGCGGCGGTTTCCCGGCCGCGTTCGGTGGCGGCCCGACCTCGTCGACCGCGTCCGGCGTGCCGATGCTGGTCGACTACGTGGCCGTCTACCAGTCCTCCGGGGGCTCTACGACGACGCCTCCGACCACCACCCCGCCCACCGGTGGTTCGTCGCGGGACGCCTACTCGCAGATCCAGGCCGAATCGTTCGACGCCTCGGCCGGGGTGCAGGCCGAGACCTGCTCCGAGGGCGGGCAGGACGTCGGTTTCATCGCCAACGGTGACTGGATGCAGTACAACAACGTCGACTTCGGCACCGGCGGCGTGAAGGATTTCGTGGCGCGGGTCGCCTCGGGGGCCGGATCGGGCGTCAGTGGCCTGGTCGAGGTTCGTCTCGACAGCCGGAGCAACACGCCGATCGGCAGCTTCGCCCTCGGCAGCACCGGCGGCTGGCAGACCTGGACGTCGATCCCGGGCAACGTCTCCGGGGTCTCCGGCAAGCACACCGTCTATCTGACCTTCACCAGTGGACAGCCTTCCGACTTCGTCAATGTGAACTGGATCCAGTTCCGCAAGTGATCCAGCCTCTTCTATGGGCCGGAGGTGCTGCCAGCACCTTCGGCCCAGTTTGCGATTTAAGGATGTTTAAGGTCGTCGCTATGGACTTTTACAGTTAACAGTCCTAAACATTGATACATCTCTTGCCCCAGGGAGGTACGGCGATGAAGCGCTCCAGATCCGTCATCCTCGCAACGACCGTGGCGCTCGTCGCCGGCGGCGCGGCGACCTACTTCGCCGGCAGCGCGTCGGCGGCCGCCGCGTGTGCCCCCGCGTGGACCGCCACCCAGGTTTACGTGGGTGGCAACAGCGCCTCGCAGAACGGCCACAACTACAGCGCCAAGTGGTGGACCCAGAACGAATCCCCGGCCACCCACAGTGGACAGTGGGACGTGTGGGCCGACAGCGGCGCCTGCGGCGGCGGTGGAACCACGACGCCGCCCACCACCCAGCCGACCACCGCGCCGCCGACGACCCAGCCCACCTCGGCGCCGCCGACGACCGTGCCGCCCTCCAACGGGACGCTGCCCAAGCACGTGCTGACCGGCTACTGGCAGAACTTCTACAACGGCGCGGCCGCCCTCAAACTCGCCGCCGTCCCGTCCAACTACGACCTGATCGCGGTCGCCTTCGCGGACGCCACGTCGACCCCGGGCGCGGTCTCCTTCACCCTCGACTCCGGGCTGTCGGCCCAGGTCGGCGGCTACACCGACGCCCAGTTCAAGGCCGACATCGCGACCCTGCACTCGCGGGGCAAGAAGGTCATCATCTCGGTCGGCGGCCAGAACGGCACGATCAGCGTCAGCGACTCCGGCTCGGCCACCAACTTCGCCAACTCGGTCTACTCGCTGATGCAGACGTACGGCTTCGACGGCGTCGACATCGACCTGGAGAACGGGATCAACGCGACGTACATGGGCCAGGCGCTGCACAGCCTGCGGACCAAGGCCGGCGCCAACCTGATCGTCACGCTGGCGCCGCAGACGATCGACATGCAGAGCACCGGCTCGTCGTACTTCGCGCTCGCGCTCAACATCAAGGACATCCTGACGATCGTCAACACCCAGTACTACAACTCGGGCTCGATGCTCGGGTGCGACCAGAACGCGGCGTACTCGCAGGGCAACGAGAACTTCCTGACCGCGCTCGCCTGCATCCAGCTGCAGGGCGGTCTGCGTCCCGACCAGGTCGGCCTCGGCCTGCCGGCCAGCACCAGCGCGGCCGGCAGCGGCTACGTCTCGCCGTCGGTGGTCAACTCGGCGCTCGACTGCCTCTCCGGCGGCACCAACTGCGGCTCGTTCCGGCCGCCGGCCACCTACCCGGGCATCCGGGGTGCGATGACCTGGTCGATCAACTGGGACGTCAGCAACGGCAACGGCTTCGCCAACACGGTCAAGCCGCACCTGAACAGCCTCCCCTGAATCCCCTCTAGGAGAGAACTCCCCGTGAAACTCCGTCGGAAACTGCTCGTCCTCGGATCGGTCGTGGTGGCCGGCTCGGCCGCCGCGATCGCCCCGATGGTCGCCTCGAACGCGGCCACGGCCTGTGCGCCGGCCTGGAGCTCCACCGCCGTCTACATCGGTGGCAACAGCGCCTCGCAGAACGGCCACAACTACAGCGCCAAGTGGTGGACCCAGAACGAATCCCCGGCCACCCACTCCGGCCAGTGGGACGTGTGGGCCGACAGCGGTACATGCGGCGGCGGTACCACCACGCCGCCCACCACCGGCCCGACCACGGCCCCGCCGACCACCGGCACCAAGATGGCGTCCGCGCCGTACATCTACCCGGGCTGGGGCAACCCGCCGGCGCCGGCCACCGTCGTCAACGCGACCGGTGTCAAGGCGTTCACGATGGCGTTCGTGCTCGCCGGTAACGGCTGCAACCCGGCCTGGGACGGCGAGGGTGGCCTGACCGGCGGCGTGCACGCCAGCACCATCGCGGCGATCAAGGCGGCCGGTGCCGACGTGATCCCGTCGATCGGCGGCTACAGCGGTAACAAGCTCGGACCCAACTGCACCACGGTCGACGCGCTCGCCGGGGCGTACCAGAAGGTGATCGACGCCTTCGGCCTGAAGGCGATCGACGTCGACATCGAGAACACCGACGAGTTCGAGAACTACGCGGTGCAGGACCGCATCCTCGGTGCGCTCAAGGTGGTCAAGCAGAAGAACCCGTCGGTGAAGACGATCCTCACCTTCGGCACGACCACGAGCGGCCCGAGCGGGACCGGTGTGCGGCTGGTGCAGCAGGCCAAGGCGCTCGGCGCCGGCGTCGACGTCTTCACCCAGATGCCGTTCGACTTCGGCGGGTCGGACATGTACACCAACACGGTGAACGCGTCCGAGAGCCTGAAGAACCTGCTCAAGAGCACGTTCGGATACACCGACGCCCAGGCCTACTCGCACATGGGTATCTCCGGCATGAACGGTCTCAGCGACCAGCAGGAGCTGACGTCGACCGACACGTGGACGCGGATCCGCGATTACGCGTCGGGCAAGGGTTTTGCGCGGTTCACGTTCTGGGCAGTGAACCGGGACCGGGGTTGCGCCGGTGGCGGTGTGGTCTCGGACTGTTCCGGTATCGCTCAGGCGGACTGGGCCTTCACCAAGATCTCGGCCGGCTTCTGATCTCCAAGCCGGTAGAGGTCGAGGCGCAGGACGCCTGACAGACGCGCGGTCGCCCCGTCCCGCGGCCGCGCGTCGCTCATCACCCCGGAGGCTTCGGCCTCCGGGGTGATGCTGGTTCCGGGGTGGCGGCTTATACCGATCATCGGTATATTCCTGGTCCATGAGCGACGGACCACCCATGCGGGAGCCGACCTTCCTGGTCCTCACCGCGCTGGCCGGCGAGCCCCGCCACGGCTACGCCGTGATCGAGGACGTGGCCGCCATGACCGGCGGCCGGGTGCGCCTGCGGGCCGGCACCCTCTATGCCGCGCTCGACCGGCTCCGGTCCGACGGGCTGATCGAGGTCGACCGCGAAGAGGTGGTGCAGTCCCGCCTCCGGCGCTATTACAAGCTGACCGCTCCGGGCGAGCGCAGCCTCGCCGCCGAGACCACCCGTCTGCGCACCCAGGCCGCCATCGCCGAGGAGCGCCTGCGCCTCCGCGGCATCACCCTCGGAGGGGCAACCGCATGAGCTCCAAAGAACAGCGTTACCGGCTCCTGCTGGAGCTCTACCCGGCCGACTTCCGGCGCGAATACGCCGACGAGATGATCGGCGTGCTGATGGCCGACCCGAGCCCGGTCCGCGAGCACGCGGCGAGCCTGATGGCCGGGGCGGCCGCGGCCCGGCTCCGGCCGGCCTTCGACGGCCCGGAGTGGCGGCGCGCGGCGTTGGCGGTCCAGCTGTTCGGCGCGATCCTGCTCTGCGCGGTGGCACTGCGGCGCCTCGAGATGAACGGTGCGATCGCCTTCTTCGTGGGGCGTGTCGACATGCCGTCGCTCGACGTCTTCGACGTGGTCCGGGTGGTGGCCTGGGCCGCGGTCGTGGTGGCCACGCTCACCGGCCTACGGGGGCTGAGTGCGGCCGCCGCGCTGGCCGGCCTGATCGTCGAGGTCGCCGCCGGTTCCCGGGCCTACGCCGACGCGCCGGTGACGTTCCTCAACATCTTCTGGATCGTGCTGAGCGCCGCGCTGGTGCTGCTCGCCTCGACCGTCTCGGCGCGTGGGCCGCGACCCCGCGGCTGGTTGTTCGTGGTGGCGGCCGGCCTCGCGCTGGCGGGCAACGGGTTCGTCACGACGGTCTACCCCGGCTACTTCGGCGCCCTGACCTTCTTCCAGAACGACGGACCTGGTTACGGGATCACCTTCCTGTTCCTGCTCACGGGTGGTGTTCTCGCGCTGATGGGTGTGCTGCGGCTCGAGCCTCCGATCCGGCGGCGGGTGGTCGCCGCCATGGTTCCGGTCGCGGCCGTCTTTCCACTCGTCGGTTACGGGTTCGGCGGGTTCCTCGAGTTCAACCTGCGGCACCCCGACGACATCCAACTGCTCGGCCCGGTGCAGTGGGCCGCGCTGATCCTCGTTCCGGCGTTCGCCTTCTGGGTCGCGGCCGGGCTCAACCTGCGACTCGAACGCAGCCGGGCGATGGCCGCGACCGCCGGCGGTGCGGTGGCCGCCGGCGGTGCGGTGGCTGCGCCCGGCGGTGTGGCGGCTGCGGCCGGCGGCGCGGCGGTCTCGGCCGACTCGGGGCCGGAAACGTAGGACGCCGGTTTCGGCGGGCCGGGCGCCGGACATGTAGAAGGCCCATGAGCGACCGGTGGTACAAGAAGGCCGTTGTCTACTGCCTCGACATCGACACTTTCGCCGACTCCAACGGCGATGGGATCGGCGACATCCGCGGCCTGATCGGCCGGCTCGACTACCTGGCCCGCCTGGGCGTCACCTGCCTGTGGCTCAACCCGATCCATCCGTCGCCCGACCGGGACGACGGCTACGACGTGGCCGACTTCTACAACGTCGATCCGCGGTTCGGGACGCTCGGCGACTTCGCCGAGCTGCTGCACCAGGCGGCCAACCTCGGCATCAAAGTGATCATCGACCTGGTCGTGAACCACACCTCCGACCAGCACCCCTGGTTCCAGTCGGCCCGGTCGGATCCCGACTCGCCGTTCCGCGACTGGTATGTCTGGTCCGAGGAAGCACCGCCCGACCGGCACCAGGGGATGGTCTTCCCGGGCGAGCAGGGCGAGACGTGGAGCTTCGACCGGACGGCCAAGCTCTGGTATTACCACCGGTTCTACAAGTTCCAGCCCGACCTCAACATCAAGACCGAGGCGGTCCGCGAGGAGATCAAGAAGATCTGCGCGTTCTGGCTGCAGCTCGGGGTGGCCGGGTTCCGGATGGACGCGGTGCCGTTCATCATCGAGGAGACCCAGCCCGGCAACCCCAACCCGGCCAAAAACATGGACTACCTCACCGAACTGCGCGAATTCGTGCAATGGCGCAAGGGCGACGGGGTCCTGCTGGCCGAGGCCAATGTGGAGCCCGATCAGCTGGTCGGGTTCTTCGGCGACGGCGGCGGCTCGAGCAACCGCATCCACATGCTGTTCGACTTCATGCTCAACGCCCGGATGGTGCTGGCACTGGCCCGGGAAAACCCGGAGCCGATCATCGAGGCGTTGCGCGAGACGCCGAAACTGCCCAAGGGCGGCCAGTGGGCGACGTTCCTGCGCAACCACGACGAGATCGACCTGTCCCGGCTGACCGCCGAGCAACGGGCGGACGTGTTCGCCAAGTTCGGGCCCGACCCCGACATGCAGCTCTACGGACGCGGCATCCGACGGCGGCTGGCCCCGATGCTCGGCAACGACCGGCGCCGGCTGGAACTGGCGTACGCGTTGCAGTTCAGCCTGCGCGGCACCCCGGTCCTGCGCTACGGCGAGGAGATCGGGATGGGCGACGACCTCGCGTTGGAGGGGCGTGACTCGATCCGCACCCCGATGCAGTGGTCGATTCTTCCCAACGCCGGGTTCTCGACCGCGCCCAAGGCCGAGCTCGTCCGCCCGGTGGTTGATCACGGGGACTTCGCGTACGAGAAGGTCAACGTGACCCAGCAGCGCCTGGACCGGAAGTCCTTGCTGTCGTGGTTCGAGCGCATGATTCGCACCCTGCGTGAGGCACCGGAGGTCGGCGCCGGCAGCTGTACGCACGTTGATCTGCCGGCGCCGCCCGGAGTGCTCGTGCACCGGGCCGACGACGTCACCGGCACGATGCTGTTCGTGCACAACCTCGGTCCGGAGGCCGGCTCGGTCGATCTGAGTTCCCTCTATCCCGAAGCCGAGGCGCCCAACGACGTGCTCGCCGACCGCGAGTACCCCGACCTCGGCAAGTTTCGTGAGATCGACGTCGCAGGCTACGGATATCGCTGGATCCGGCTGCGCCGTTACTCGTGAGTCGGGTTAAAGTCAGCGCGTCGTCGAGATCACACCCGGAGGCCGTAATGTCGCAGTCCGTTCCGCCCCGCGTCGCGATCGTCACGGGCGCCGCCCGGGGCATCGGCGAGGCGACCGCCCGCAAGCTCGCCGCCGACGGGCTGGCCGTCGCGGTCGTCGATCTCGACGAGGGCGCGTGCGCCAACACGGTGACCGCGATCCACGACGCCGGCGGCACGGCGCTCGCGGTCGGGGCGGACGTCTCCGACTCGGCCCAGGTGACGGCGGCGGTCGAGAAGGTCGTCGCCGAGCTGGGCTCGCCGACCGTGCTGGTCAACAACGCCGGCGTGCTCCGCGACAACCTCATCTTCAAGATGAGCGAGGACGACTGGGAGACCGTGATGGGTGTTCACCTGCGCGGCAGCTTCCTGTTCACGCGCGCGGTGCAGAAGTACATGGTCGACGCGAAGTGGGGCCGCATCGTCAGCCTCTCCAGCACGTCGGCGCTCGGCAACCGCGGCCAGGCCAACTACGCGGCGGCCAAGGCCGGGCTGCAGGGCTTCACCAAGACGATGGCGATCGAGCTGGGCCGCTTCGGCATCACGGCCAACGCGGTCGCGCCGGGCTTCATCGTCACCGACATGACGGCGGCCACCGCGGCCCGCGTCGGCATGGATTTCGCCGACTTCGAGAAGGCCGCGGTGAGCCAGATCCCGGTCGGCCGGGCCGGTCGCCCGGAGGATGTGGCCAACACGGTGTCGTTCCTGGCCAGTGAGGGCGCCGGGTTCGTGTCCGGTCAGGTGATTTATGTGGCCGGCGGGCCGCGCGACTAGGGCTGCTAGAAAGGAATCATGACTCGGCGAATGAGCTCTCGTAGCGTCTCGCTGACCAGCACCTTCCTTTTGCTGGCGGCGGGCGGGGCGGCGGCCTGCGACAGAAACCGCTATCACAACGAAGGTTTCTACTGCGCTGATGCCAACGGCGTGATCGTCGACGAGAGCTACTGCGACGCCAACCACTCCTACGGTGGCGGCGTCGTGCCTTACTACATCTGGCACTCGTCGGGCTACCGCTCGGGTTATCCGATCGGGGCGCGGCTGCCGGCCGGGGGCAGCCGCTTCGCCTACAACGATCAGGCGTCGCGGAAGTCGTTCGGCCTGCCCACCACCGGCCGGATCGGCAACGGCACGGTCAAGACCAACGTGGTCGGCAAGGGCGGCAAGAGCACCGGCAAGAGCAGCTCGTCGCACAAGTCCGGCGGCTGAGGCGTGCGGCGGATTCCGTACGGCCCGGTGCGCGAGGGCTGGAAGCTGACCAACTACAGCCTCGGGCTGACCTACAACGACACCGAACTGCCGGACGGGACGATGGTCTCGTACTGGCAGGAGGGGCCGTACTACGACTTCACCGCCGGGGAGATCGAGGAGCTGGAGACGGCGACCTCGGTCCTGCAGGAGATGTGCCTCGAGGCCGGCGACTGGATGGTCGGGCAGTGTCCGCGGCGCACCGTCGAGGGCCGCCGCGAGGGCTACTTCGCCTCGGTCTGCAACCCGTCGACATGTTTCCTGGCCAAGATCGGCATTCCCGAATTCGCGCACGAGCAGATCATCCGGACGTGGTTCGACGGCGACGCCGACACCTGGACGCACGCCGACAAGGACCCCGACGGGCGGCTGCCGATGGAGACGCCCGACTATTCGCCGAGCGTCTACGGCCGGTTCGACCTCTGGTACAACGGGGCCGGCAGCACGCCGAAACTGTTGGAATACAACGCCCAGACGCCGACCTCGCTGGTCGAGTCGGCGGTGATCCAGTGGCACTGGGCCGACCAGACCAACCTCACCCGGCACCCGTGGCGGCAGTGGAATTCGATCCACGACCGCCTGGTCGGCTGGGAGGCGGCCGACGACGAGGCGGCCGATCCCGGCACCTGGCGGCGCAACATCGGCAAGCTGCGCGAAGCTCGGCCGTGGCTGCCCGAAAAGCCCAAGATCTTTTTTGCGTACGAGACGTCCGAGACCTCGGGCGAGGACCGCATGAACGTGGCCTACCTGATGTCGACCGCCGAGGAGGCGGGCTATCCGGTCGAGCTGATCGCGATGAGCCAGATCGGCTGGGACGTGGCCGGCGACCGGGTCGTTTTCGTGCCGTCGCCCGGCGATCCGGAAAAATTCGAGCCGATCGACGTCATCTTCATGCTCTATCCGTGGGAGTGGTTCTGGAGCGAGGAGGGCGGTAAGGCCTTCTTCCGCAACATGGCCGACCCGGCCAAGCGCGGCACGGTCTGGATCGAACCGCCCTACAAGGCGGCGTTGCTCGGCAACAAGGCGATTCTGCCGGTGCTCTGGAAGCTCTTCGGCGACGACCGGGAGCGGGGAAAATATCTGCTCCCCGCCTACTTCGCCTCGTCTTCGGCCGCGGCCTCGCTGACCAGCTACGCCAAGAAACCGGTCTGGGGCCGGGAGGGCGGCTCGGTCACCCTGGTGCGCGACGGCGTCACGATCACCGAAAACCCCTCCGAGTACGGCGCGGACGGCCTCTTCGTCGTCCAGGAGCTGTGCGAGTTGCCGTCGTTCGACGGGCTCGAGGGAACGGTCCACCCGGTGATCGGGTCCTGGCTCATCGACGGTGAACCGGCGGGCATGGGCATCCGTGAAGGGCTGGGCGTCGACGGGCTGGTCACCAAGGACCACTGCTACTTCGTGCCCCACACCATCGAGGCCGACGCCTGAGTTCGCTGGTGCACCCGGCCCTGGACTGATTCATGCTCCACTTCGGACCGTCTACGCCCGGCACGTCATCGGTTCGCGGCCCGACGCGGCTTTTGCCGGCGCCGAGTCGCTCTTCTCAGAGCCAAGTGGTGCCGAGCCAGGCGGCGGCCACGGCGGCGATCAGCAGGCCGATGTTGAGGCCGATCAGCGGCATCGGCATCCGGTCGACCCGGCCCATCATCGGCGGCAGCCGCTCGCGTGACCCGGCGACTTTGCGGCCGCCGGCATAGAGGTAGAAGAACGCGAGCAGGGCGGCGACGATCCAGTGCCGGGAGCGGTCATGTCGGAGTACGAACACACCGGCCTGATCCGCCGCGACGGCGGCCGGATTCTGCGGGCCATCCTCGACCGCATCCGCAACGCGTGGACCCGGCTCATGGTGGCCCTGGCCGGCTGGGCGATCGAACACGTGCGCCGAATCGAAGTCGGCCGCGCCGGGTGCGAGAGCGGCTAGCGTGGATCGATGACGACCCGGGAATCACTGGAACGCCTGCTGGCCGACGCCGAGGCGGAGTCCGGGGCGCTGGAGCGCGACCTGGCGTCGGTGTTCGAGGCGTCCCGTTCCTCCAACGCCGACGACGAGCACGACCCCGAGGGCGCGACCATCGCTTTCGAGCGGGCTCAGCTGACGGCGACGCTGGCCGCCACCCGGCAGCGGGCGGCCGAGCTGCGGGCCGCGCTGGTCCGGCACGACGAGGGCGGCTACGGCATCTGCGAGCGCTGCGGCAGGCCGATCCCGGCCGCGCGGCTCGAGGTCCGCCCGGACGCGCGCACCTGCGTCACCTGCGCTTAGGAGGTCTGCGCCGAATCGCGAAGGGTGCGACGCGCCGGGTTCCGGGTCTGGGCGCAACCGCTCACTCAGGCCGCCCGGCCGGGGTGAGCGGTTTGGGCGCGCCAGCGCCCTGCTCGGCCCGGGCGGGCCCTCGGCGTGAGCGACGGTCCGTACGCACCACCCCGCTACGACATCGGTGTGTTTTTCGGGCGGTGGCGCCAGATCCACCACAGTCCGATGAACGGCAGAACCAGCGGAACGTAGCCGTAGCCGCTTCCGTAGTCGCTCCAGACCGTGGCGTCGGGGAAGTTGCCCTTGTCGGCCAGGCTCAGAGTGCCGACGACGAGGACGCCGAGCAGTTCAATGCTGCAGCTGGTCAGCGCTATCCGGCGGCCGCGCTCGCCGCCGATCGCGAGGCCGATCGTGGCGGCGATGTAGACCAGGCCGGCCAGCCCGGACAGCAGGTAGGCCACGGGGGCGTCGGAGAACTTGGTGATGATCTGCACGATCGCTCGGGCGCTGGCCGACAGCGCGAAAACGCCGTAGACGAAGAGCAGCACGCGGCCGAGGCCGGTGTTGAGGGCGGCGTCGGCCGGGCGGGTCTGCTGGGCGGTGGGTTCAGGCGACACCGGTCACCGACGCAATCTGCTGCAGGCGCAGCACGAGAACCGGCAGCACCAGGCAGGCGACGCCGAGGATGAGGTTGCCCCAGCGGGTGGGCTCGAGCCGGGCCAGGTAGAAGGCCACCGGGGCGAACGCGATCGTGGTGATCAGGTAGCCGATGAAGGTGGCCGTCTCGGACGGGCGGGTGCCGTCGAAGAGGCCGATGATCGCGACGACCACCAGGACCGCGACCAGCACCGAGAGGACCAAGGTGATGATCAGGTCGAAGCGGCTGGGGGCCCGGTCGAGGGCCGCGCGCAGCAGGAACCACACCGCCAGCACGAGGGCGGCGATGATCGTCACCAACGACAGGGGACCGTTCACCCGGCACAGCGTACTGATCGCCGAATTGCTGGTAGCTTGCGGCCGGGACGTGAAACACCGGGAGGGTGCATGCGCTTCGGACTATTCGGCACGGGACCGTGGGCGCACATGGCGCACGCGCCGGCGCTGGCCGCGCACGAGTCGGTCGAGTTGGTGGGGGTCTGGGGCCGCAATCCCGACAAAGCCGCCGAGCTGGCGGCGCTGCACGACGCCAAGCCCTACGCCGACGCCGACGACCTGATCGCCGACGTCGACGCGGTCGCGATCGCGTTGCCGCCGGATGTGCAGGCGCCGATCGCGTTGCGGGCGGCCACGAGCGGCAAGCACCTGCTGCTCGACAAGCCGGTCGCGTTCACCAACGCCGAAGCCGACGCGATCGTGTCGGCGGCCGAGGACAACGACGTGGCCTCGGTGGTCTTCTTCACGCGCCGGCTCATGCCGGAGATCCGGGATTTCGTCGCGTCGGCCCAGGAAGCGGGGGGCTGGCTCGAGGGCCGGGTCGACCACGTCGGCTCGATCTACACCGAGGGAAACCCGTTCGGTGCCTCGGCTTGGCGGCGCGAGAGCGGCGGCCTCTGGGACGTCGGTCCCCACGCGCTGGCCCTGCTGCTGCCGATCCTCGGCCCGGTCACCGAGGTGACCGCGATGGCCGGCGTACGCGACATGATCCACGTGCTGACCCGGCACGACGGCGGGGCGATCGGCACCATGACCCTGTCGGTCGACGCGCCGCCGGCCGCCGGGCGTGAGGAGGCCGCGATCGCCGGCGAGGCCGGTGTGCGGACGGCGCCGAACGCCCCGTGGGACCCGGTGCAGGCGCTCGGCCGGGCCATCGACGAGCTGCTGGCGGCCTCGGCGGGTGGGCCGAAGCCGGAGCTCGACGTGCGGTTCGGCGCCCGGATCACGGCGATCCTGGCCGCGGCTCAGGAAGCGATCCGGACCGGGCGCACCACCACGGTCTGACATTCAGGTCCTGTTTTTCAGGGCCGGCTTTTAGGGGACGGTCCGCTCGATCGCGGCCGGGCCGTCCTCCTCCAGTTCCTTGCGGGCCCGCTCGACGTTCTCGGGTGTCGGGTCGCGGCCCTCGGCGACCGCCAGGTCCTCCGGGTCCCACGGCTGGTCGGCGCCGGTGCGCAGATGTGGCTCCTCGCCGGGCTGCAGAAAGTCGGGGGTGTCCCGGTCGGTGCCTCCGCCCGTGATGAACGCGTCGACCGCGACGTCGTCCTCCACGGCGTCGGCGACCTCCTCGGTCTCCTCCAACGGATGAATCTCGTCGGTCATGTTTTCCTCCTCGGGCCTTGTGCGTACCCGTCTTACCCCGTCGCACGCCCGATGACCATGGTGCCGAAAGGGACGATCAAGCAGGCGGCGGTCAAACTGAGCGCTAACTGGACAGTACCTGCGCGTTACGGATGGACGCTTAGTAGTGGGCCGAATACATTTCCGACTTGGCGTGCTTGATATGTCCGCTGTGGCGGCGGCGAACCACAAGTGCGCGCGGTGAGGGGGAGACGTGACCGGGCTGTCCGACGCCGAGCGCGACGCATGTGACGTGGTCCAGGCGCTGGCGGGTCTCGCCGCGCTGCTGCGCCGGCCGATCGGCGACCGGCCCGGCCCCGACCTGCCCGGCCTCGATCCGAACGATCCGGCGCTGGCCGAGGCGCGGCGCACGCTGCTGAGCATCGCCGAGGACGGCGGGGTCGCGGCGGGCCGGGTGCTGGCCTATCTGCGCGAGCTCCGCGGGTCGGGCGACGGGGAGGCGGCGGCGGTGCCGCCCCGGCTCGGGCAGTGGCGCGAGTGGGTGCCACCGCGCGGGCAGCTCTTCGGGGCGACCGCGAGCGTGCGCCGAACCGACGAGGTGCCGCAGCCGAGGCGCAGCGACCCGGGCGAGTGACCTCAGCCGTTCTTGCGCAACGTCTCCGAGGGTGACTCGCCGAAGCGCAGGCGGTACGCCGACGCGAAACGGCCCAGGTGGGCGAAGCCCCAGCGGTGGGCGACCGCCGACACCGTGATGCGGGTCGGGTCGGCGCGGCGCAGGCCTTCATGGGCCCGGTCGAGCCGCACCGACTGCAGATAGGTCATCGGCGCGGTGCCGACGTGCCGCCGGAAGCCCTCCTGCAGCGAGCGCACGCTCATGTTGGCGATGCGGGCCAGGTCGGAAACGCTGAACGCGCGCTCCGGCTCGTCGTGGATCGCCTCGACCGCGCGCCGGATGGCCCGCGGCGGTCCGGCGGTCGGCGGCCCGATCAGCTCGTCGTGATATTTGTGCGGCACGCTCAGCAGCAGCCCGCTGAGCACGCAGCTGCGCAGTTGCTCGGCGATCAGCGGCTGATAGAGCAGGCTCTGCTCGTAGTCGAGCTCGTCGCGGAGCAGGCGCACGAGGCGGCTCCAGCTCTGGCTCGGGCCGCCGGTGAGCGCGATGGCCGGTGGCAGGTCGATCGGTCCCTCGACCGGGTGACCCAGCAGACCCGCGAGTTCCTCCTCCAGCGCGGTTCGCCCGATCTTGATCGAAAGCTCGGCCGAGCCGGCGTCGTGCAGCGTGTAGACCGGGCTGCCGGGGCCGAACACCGCGGCCGTATCGGGCGTGGCCAGCACCTCGTGACCCGCGTGCCGGGTACGCATGCGCCCGGAGGTGGGCATGCTGACGTGATAGGCGTCCAGCTCGGCCACGTCGAGCGTCACCGGGGTGGCGAAGCTCAACTGCCCCACGGTCAGCGGTCCGAGTTGGATCACTTCGGCGCCGAGCGTGAAGCCGGACGGACCCTCGGGTGTTCCGACCGCAACAGGGTAGTAGAAACGATTTAGCAAAGTGCGGGCCTGATCGATGTCCGCGCTGCTGAAGTGGACTATGTCGGGACCTTCGGGGACCATGGGCGCGGTTCGGGGGGAAACGTCAACCATGCCGAAGCGCGCTCCATCGCATACCGTGAGTATTCGGCCCGACTGCGTGGAACGTCAACGTCCCGGCCCTCCAGTGACCGTTCCAGCACATTCAGGCCATATGAACTACTCTGGCGTTCCGCGCCTACGTGGCGTAACTTGCAGACCAGCGGATTGTTGTAGGGAACGCGGTCGGAGGGTTAGCGTCGTGGCCGCGACGCCAAGCCCAGCCGAGGTCGGATGCCCGTTCGGGCATCGTGTGGCCGGCAGCCGTTCCGCGACGGAAAGGTCGGCGTCGGCACCGCCCGATGCCAGGAAGAGGGCAGCCGTGTATCTGCCGATCACCACGCGCCAACTGGCCGACGGCACCGTCGAGATCGCACCGAGTGGGGAAATCGATCTTGACAATGCCCATGTGATGCGAGATGCGGTCAACGATGTGCTGACCACCTCCACACCGGGCCGGATCTGCCTCGACCTTCAGCGGGTGATGCTGATCGACAGCATCGGCATCGGCATCCTGGTCGCCTGCTTCCACACCGCGGCGGCCAGCGGCATCAAGCTGGTCGTCAGCCACCCGAGCCCGAC
Organism: Actinoplanes sp. NPDC051411; assembly: GCF_040682075.1. Taxonomy (NCBI): domain Bacteria; kingdom Bacillati; phylum Actinomycetota; class Actinomycetes; order Micromonosporales; family Micromonosporaceae; genus Actinoplanes; species Actinoplanes sp. NPDC051411. The sequence goes on from NZ_JBFBAD010000009.1 coordinate 35,557, forward strand.
GGTTTACCGTCAGCTCTGGGTCTCCGGCCTGGTCGGCCTGCTGGGCTGTGCCGAGCCGCCGACCCCGCGCACCTCGGTCGGCCTGCGCCCGTCCTGAAGCACCCCCGTGGACGGCCCGGCCCCCTGAGGTCGGCTCCCTTGAATGCCGGGCAGTCCGAATCCGCGGTCAGTGCATCGGAACGCCGGTGGTGGCCGCCTCCTCATTGGCCCGTCGCTCGTCGCGCGAAAGCGTGGACAGCGGCTTCTCTTTGATGAACACCACCGCGATCACCGCGATCGGCACCGCGACCAGGAACAGGTCGGACGTCGCGGTCGCGTAGACGTCCTTGACGACCAGCAGGACCTCGGGCGGCAGGCTCTTGAGGTCGGGCACCTTGGCGGTGCCGCCGCCCGCGATCGCCGCCACGAACTCCGCCTCGACCTCGGCCCCGCGCGCGATAAGCGACGGGTTGTCCTTGATCACGCGCATCCGGAGTCGCCACAGCTCGAAGTGGTCCTGAATGTCCTGGATCGCCGGACCGAGCGCTCGCCGGATCGCCTCGACCACGGTCAGGCCGGCCGGCTGAGCGAGCAGCGCCGCCTTGAAGTCGGGGCCGTCGGTGATCGGGTCGCCGATCAGCGCCTCGTCCTTGGTCGCGAAGTAGTTGAAGAACGTGCGGGCCGAGACGTCGGCCGCCTCACTGATCTCCTCGACCCCTCACCCGGTCGAGCCCCCGTTCGTCGACGAGCCGCAGCGCGGCCGTGATCAGGGCGGCGCGCGTCTGCTGCTTCTTACGGTCGCGTCGACCGGGCACGTCAACGCCCATGCGCACCTAATCGTTGAGCTGAACGCGCGCGATCTCGTCGAGCGCGGCGGTCAACAGGGGCTCGATCGGGTGTGGGCCGGCCAGATCGGCTATCAGCAGCGCGGCGTGCCGGGCGAGGATCTCGGGCCTGGGCGGTGCCTCGGCGTCCTCCTCGGTCACGCCGAGCGCGCCGGCCAGCAGCAGGAGCACGACGTGCGGATCGACCTCGGACTGCCAGTCGAGCGCCGACCGGACGCTGCGCTCGAGGACGCCGCGCACGGACTCGGCGTCCAGCCCGTCGGGATGGGTCTGCTCGAGGAGCAGGCGCACGGTCGTGCCCAGGATCAGGCCGGTCCGCGCCGGATCGAGCCCGGCCAGGTCGCCGACCGCGTCGTCGAGCGCCTCACGGTCGCGGCCGCGCGCCGCGATGACGGCCGCGGTGGTGGCGGCCGCGACGGGGCGAGCCGGAGCGGGGAGATGACGCCAGGTCTGGTCCATGCCGGGGACCTTAGACCGGCCCTCCGACAAGATATCCACAGGTCATGATCGTTCGAGAAAATGTCGGAGGGGCCTGGCAGGGTGGTCCCATGCCTGCTGAGTTGCACGACGCCATGGCCGCGCGGATCGAGCGCGGCGAGTTCCCCGGCCTGGTCTCGCTCGTCGCCCGGGGCGACGACGTGACCGTCGACGTGCTGGGCTTCACCCGGTTCGGCGGTGACGTGCCGATGCGGCGTGACACCCCGTTCCGCATCACCTCGATGACCAAGCCGGTGATCGCGGCCCTGGCGATGATGCTCGCCGAGGACGATCTGATCGACCTCGAGCAGCCGGTGGCCACGGTGCTGCCCGAGCTGGCCGGCCAGCGGGTGCTCGCCCGGCCCGACGCGCCGCTCGACGAGACGGTCCCGCCGGCCCGTCCGGTCACCGTGGAAGACCTGCTGACCTTCACCAACGGCTTCGGCATCATCTCGGTCGGCCAGGAGCTCAACCCCGACTACCCGATCGTCCGGGCGTGGCGCGAGCAGGAGCTGGCAATGGCCGAGCCCGAGCCGCGCACGCCGCACGACCCCGACGAGTGGGTCCGGCGGTTCGGCACCCTCCCGTTGATTCACCAGCCGGGTGAAAACTGGATATACAACGGGGGCACGCTGATCCTCGGCGTGCTGCTGGCCCGGGTCGGTGGGCGGCCACTCGGCGACCTGCTGCGCGAGCGGCTGCTCGAGCCGCTCGGCATGCGCGACACCGGGTTCTGGGTGCCGGCCGACCGCGCCGGCGAGATCCCGGTTCACTACATGACCGACTTCTCGACCGGGCAGATGGCCGCGACCGACAGCGGCGGGGCCGAGCTGTGGGCCGCGCCGCCGGTCTTCCCGTCCGGCTCGGCCGGTCTGGTCTCGACCGCCGACGACTACCTGGCGTTCGCGCGGCTGCTGCTCAACCGCGGCGTGCACGGCGGCACCCGCCTGCTCTCCGAGCAGTCGGTCGCCTCGATGACGACCAACCACCTGAGCCCCGAGCAGATCGACGCCGGCGGCATGTTGCTGGCCAACCAGGGCTGGGGCTATGGCATGGCGGTGACGGTCACGGCCGACGAGGTGTCCGGCCCGGGACGATACGGATGGGCCGGCGGCTACGGCACGTCGTGGTTCAACGATCCGCGCGAGGGGCTGATCTCGATCGTGCTCGGCCAGGTCAGCGACCTGCTGTGGGGCGGCGCGCTGACCGAGTTCGACCGCTTGGCGTACGGAAAATAGCGCGAGCGATCGCGCCCGGCCTGGGGAGGCACCGGTGAGCAGTCTTGACGCGGTCACGTCGTGGGTGGAGACCTATCGACGGGCGTGGGAGTCCAACGATCCAGCCGAGATCGGCGGCCTGTTCGCCGAGGACGCGGCCTATTTCACCGAGCCCTTTGCGAAGCCGTGGCTCGGCCGGGCCGAGATCGTGGCGAAGTGGCTCGAGATCAGGGACGAGCCGGGCACCACCACCTTCGAGTGGCACCCGGTGATCATCACCGACGAGGTCGCGGTCGTCGAGGCGACCACGACCTATCCCGACAAGACCTACAGCAATCTGTGGGTGCTCCGGCTCGACCAGGTGGGCCAGGCGCAGCAGTTCACCGAGTGGTGGATGCGGCACCCGCCGATCGGTTAGGGCAGGCCCAGCGAGGGCGGTGGGGGAGCGACCGGCAACGTCAGGCGGGAGGGACGGCAGTGAACGGTGCGGTGCGACGGCGTGAGCGTGCCCGAGTCGTCGACGGCGCGGGCATAGCGCGGGAACGAGCCGCCGGTCACCAGCAGGCGCAGCCGGTGGCCCGCCCGCAGGCGGTGGAAGCACGCGTCGAGGGTCAGGTGCAGGTGGTGCACCTCGCCGGCCGGCACGTCCGGGTCGAGCCGGTGCATGAGGTCGCTGAAGTTCCGCGAGTGGCCGCGCTCGTCGACGTCGCACAGGCGCACGAAGACGTCGGCGTGCCGGGTGTCGGCCGAGATCGCGAGATCGAGCACCGGCGAGCCGATCACGTCGACCGCGGTCGGCAGCGGGTCGGTGGTGAAGGCGCGCACGTCGGGCCGGGCCTCGAGCGGCCGGTTGTCCTTGACGCCCATCGAACCGCTCAGCGTGCGGCCGCCGACGGTCGGAGTGGGATCGGAAGGGTCATAGCGAAAAATGACGCGGTCATTCTCCGCCTTATCGGCCGCGTCCTGCGAATGGGTGAACTCGGCCGATTCCTGATTCTCCGTTTCGTCGGTCGTGGGGTGAATAAGCGTCAATGTTCCGGCCCGATGAAGACGGAAGACGGCCGGCGACGAGGGCGGCGGCCAGGACGGCAGATCGTGCCAGCGGCGCTCGCCGGTGCGGAAGACGCTGACCGGCTGGCGCCGGGCCGGCGGGCCACCGGCCATGTGCTCGTCGAGCCAGGCCAGCGTCTCCCGGCTGAGCCGGCCCTCGGCGCGGCTGCCGACCTCGAGGTGGGTCCACGGGCCGACGGTCAGGCCGACGTCGAGGCCCCGGCCGGTGAGCACGGCGAACTGCTCCAGGGTCTGCTCCAGGAAAAGGTCCTGCCAGCCGCTGACCAGCAGAATCGGCGTGGTGACCCGCTCCAGGGCGGCGCCGGCGCGGCGGGCCTCCCACCACGGGTCGGAGGCGTCGGTGCGGGTGGCCCACTCGCGATACCACGGGGCGCGGCCCCGCAGGACGGTCTCGGCTGCTTCCGGGAGCGGCAGACCGGCGTACACCGGACGCAGCCGCCGCCCGGCGGCGACCGTGTCGAGCAGTCGCCGCAGCCCGCCGTTGTCCTCCTGACGGGTGATCTGAAAACTCCATCCGAGGAAGTCGCCGAGGGTGAAAGCGCCGGTTCCATAGGTCGAGGCGCGGAAGTCGTGCGGCCCGACATAGATCACCGAAGTGCGCAGTTCGGGCGGCGGGTCCTGCAGGATCGCCCACTGGGTCCAGCCCAGATAGGAGCCGCCCAGGGTGGCCAGCCGGCCGTCGAACCACTCCTGCTCGCGCAGCCAGCCGACCGTGTCCAGGCCGTCCTCGGTCTCCTGCGCCATCGGCTCGATGCGCCCGCCGGAGCCGAAGGTGCCGCGCACGCTCTGGATGAGGACGTGATAGCCGCGGGCCGCCAGGAGCCGCCCGTTCAGCGAAGACGTGGGAAAACCGCGTCCGTAGGGCGTGCGGATCAGCACCGTCCCCCGGGCCCGGCCGTCGCGCGGACCATAGTGGTCCCCCGCCAGCTCGGTGCCGTCACGCATCCGGCTGCGCACCGGCTCCACCGCATAATCGGTGCGCGCCGGCACCTGCCGCAGCAGACGGCCGACAAGCACGTCCGCGACCCGTTGCCGCCGGGAAATCGCCACTGGGACCACCACCTTGATCGAGTAGTTCGAACAATAAGTGGATCTCGCTTCAAAATGAATGTGAATGCTATTCGAGTGCCGGCGGATGTGCGAATTCGCGGTCGAACCGGCACACTTCCACGGGTGGAGGTTCAGGAGACGCTCGGCGGCCGCTACAAATTGCTGCACGAGCTCGGCACCGGCGGGATGGCCGTCGTGTGGCGGGCCCGCGACGAGGTGCTCGGCCGCCCGGTCGCAGTCAAGGTGCTCGCCGGCCGATTCGCCGGCGATCCACAGTCGCGCGCCCGCATCCGCGACGAGGCCCGCGCCGCGGCGACCCTCTCCCACCCCAACATCGCCCAGGTCTACGACTACGGCGAATCGACCGACGGCGGCACACCCCGGCCCTACGTGGTGATGGAACTCGTCAACGGCCCCACCCTCCAGCAGCGGGTGGCGAGCGCCCCGCTGCCGCCCCGCACGGTCTTCCGCATCTGCGGCGAGGTCGCGGCCGCACTGGCCGCCGCTCACGCCGACGGCCTGGTCCACCGCGACATCAAAATGGCCAACATCATGGTCACGGCGACCGGCGCCAAGGTCGTCGACTTCGGCATCGCGGCCGCGGTCGGCCCCGCCTCACCCGAGGAGATGCTGGTCGGCACCCCCGCCTACCTGGCCCCCGAGCGTCTCACCGGCGCCGCGGTGCAGGCGGCGTCCGACGTCTACGCCCTGGGCGTCCTCCTCTACCGGCTGCTCGCCCACGAGCCGCCGTGGACAGTCGAGACGACCACCCAGATGCTCAACGCGCACATCTACATCGAGCCGTCGCCGCTGCCCAGACTGCCCGGCGTGCCCCCCGAGGTCGCCGGCCTGATCGACCGCTGCCTCCGCAAGAACCCGGCCGAACGCCCCACCGCCACCGAGGTGTCGGCCACCCTGGGCGACGCGGCCGAGGCCGCCCTCCTTCCCGTACGCGGCGAGCCCACCCGCCCGGCCACCGTCCCGTCGCCGCGAGCCGTGGAGGGCGAGGAGTACGACGAACTGACCTCGGCGTCCCACCCCCGCTCGTCGCCGGTGCGCGCCGGCGGCCGGCGCCGCTCGGTGCCGGGCCGCGCTGCGACCGGGGCGACGGCTTCCGGAGGGGCGGCCGTGGGTGCGGCTGGTTCGGGGTTGCCGGGCGGTGTGGGTGGCTCGGGGCTTGGGGGTGCCCCTGGTTCGGGGCTGCCGGGCGGTGTGGGTGACGCGGCGCTTGGCGGTGCCTCTGGCTCGGGGTTGCCCGGCGGTGCTGGCGATCTGGGGGTGGACGGAGGGGCTGCTTCCCCATCTCCTGCTCCGACAACGGCTTCGGGCTCGGCTTCCAGAGGGGCGGCCTCGGGGTCGGCATTCGGCGGGGCGGACCCTGCGGCCTCGGGGTCTGGCACCGGCGCTTCGAGCGTGGCTGGTCGTCGGGCTGCCGCGGGCGCTAACTCGGGGCCTGACTTCGGTCCGACCGGTGGGGCCGACAGCGACCGGAACAAGGGGCGATCGGGGGCCGAGGCGACCAAGGGAGGCCATGCTTCCGGCGGGGGTTTCGGGCCCGGAGCCGTCGGGTCTTCGGCCCTGGATCCCGATGGAGCTTCCGCGGCCTTCGGAGCGGCCGACGGTCGTGGCTCGGCTGACCTGACCACCGGACCGGGCGCTGAGGCGGTGGCGTTCGTGCCGGGCGCCGAGATCGGAGCCATGCGGTCTCCGCTGCCTGGCGAGGTCTGGGAAACATCCGAAGACAGCACGCAGCCGGGGACCGGTTCCGCTGGGCCTGGGCCTGCTGGACCCGGTTCTGCTGGACCTGGCTCGGGTGGGGCGGGGCGGGATTCGGTCGGTCGAGGGTTGGACCCCGAGGGCCGCCCGGCCGCCGAGGCTGGGCGGGGTCGGGGTGCGTCGGCGGGTGGGCGTCGGCGGGTGGTCGAGGGTGACGACGTCGTCTTCGGGGCCGGGGTGGTCGCTGCCCGGGGCGGTGCTGGTGACGGCGGGGCCTGGGCGGCTGCGGGGCGGGCCGGGTCATGGGTGGATTCGGGGCTGGCGGGTGCGGTTGGGGAGGGGGACGCCGTACGGAAAAGGCGCCGGAATGTTCTCCTGGCCGGCGGCGGAGTTGCGGCGCTGTTGGCCGTCGTGCTGGGTTTTTGGGGGTTGGCCGATCGGCCGGGGGCGGACGAACGGGCGGCCTCCGGGGTGGTTGGTGTGGCGCCGTCGGCGGTGCCGTCCGGGGCGGTGCGTCCGTCGCCCAGCGTGAGTGGCGCCGGGTCGGTGCTGCCGGACGGGTCGGCCGGTGCGGGGCATCCGATGCTCAGCGTGACCGCGTCGAGCGTGTCGGCCGGGCCTAGCGACGGGCCCAGTTCGAGCGGGGCCGGGAGCGCGTCGCGGCCGAGCGGTGAGCCGTCGGCGCATGCCTCGAGTGGGCCCGTCGGCACCCGGCTGAGTTCGGACGGCGGGGTCGTCTACGCCGTGTGTTCCCAAGGTAAAGGGCAGTTGACCAGTTGGGAGCCGAACCCCGGCTACACCGTGCAGAAGGTCAACCAGGGGCCGGCGCTGGCTGCGGAGATCGTCTTCAAGGGGGCCACGAACCGCTACCGGATGACCGTCACCTGCGTGGCCGGCACCCCGGCGCCGCTGGTGCTGCCGCTCTGACCGGCGGCGGTGAGTAGTGCCTCGGCGACCGCGGTGCGTGAGTTGAGGACGGTCCGTCCCTGACGGTGGGTGATCACCAGGCCGGCCGCCCGGAGCGCGCTCAGATGTTGCGAGACGCCCCCGGCCGAGATGCCGGTGCGCCGGGCCAACTCGGTGGTCGACAGGGGCACGCCCAGTTCGGCCAGGAGCCGCGCCCGGCCCCGGCCGATCACCGCGCCCAAGGCGCCGGGCGCCCGCGACGATCGCTCCCAGAGGGTGGCCACGCCGCGCGCCGGATAGGCCAGTTGCGGCACCTGGCCGGCCCAGACGGTCATCACCGACGGCCACACGAACACCGACGGGACCAATACGAGGCCGGCGGCATCCGGCATATCGGGCGCCGAGCAGTGCCGCTGATCCACCTCGAGCCGGCCGCCGGCCCAGGCCGCCGGCGCGACCGGGTCGTGATAGAGCGGTGCGGCTTGCCGGTCGGTCGGCGGCGTCGGTTGTGTGGCGGTGCCGCCCCTGGCGTGCCGGTCGGTCGACGGCGTCGGCCGAGCCGTGGTGCCGCTCCCGGCTTGCCGGTTTGTCGGCGGTGTCGGCGGCGCCGCCGTGCCGCTCGGGGCCTGCCGGTCGGTCCAGGTGACGGCTGGGTGGAGGTCGTTGAGGACGGCTGCGCTGCCGGTTTCGGCCAGGCGGCGGGCGCGGCGCTGTACCTCGGCCTCGAGCAGGGAGCGCATGCGCGGCCAGTCCGGGACGATCGCTTCCTGCCAGTAGGCCGCGATCTCCTCGGCCAGCCGGTCCAGGCCGGCCAGCGGGTCGACATAGAGGTCGCGCATCGCCGCCGGCCGCTCGCCCGGCATCAGGTCGAGGTGGGACCGCACCACCTCGGGCGGCGTCGCCCGCAGGCCGGCCAGGTCGCGGTCGAGGTCGGCGGTCAGGCCGGACGGCGGTGGAGTGAGGAAGTCCGGCGTGTAGCCGCCGGTCGGGGCGACCAGGTGCCGGAGCAGCCCGGGCGCGAGCCGGACCTGCGCGGCCCACCGGCGGTGGACCTCGGGCACGCCCGGGTCGCGCAGGATGCGGGCGCTGGCCAGCACCTCCCACAGGCAGGACACGCCGATGCGGATGCGCGCCACCGCCGGCGCCGACAGGCCGATCGCGACCACGGGCCACCTCCGACGTTTTAGCTAGAGCTGAAACTTTAGGGCCGGGCGCGCCCGCGGCGAAGACTGAGCAGGTGACTGACTTTCGTTCTTTACATGTGCCCGGGTCGCCGCTGGTGCTGGTCAACGCCTGGGATGCGGCGAGCGCCCGGATCGCCGAGGAGGCCGGGTCGCGGGCGGTCGCCACGACCAGCGCCGGCGTTGCCTGGAGCTTGGGCGCTCGCGACGGCGATGTCCTCGACCGGGACGAGGCGGTGGCCGCGGTCCGGCGGGTGGTCGCCGCGGTGCGGGTGCCGGTGACGGCTGACATCGAGTCCGGGTTCGGGGCGGACCCGGAGGCGGTCGCCGAGACGATTCGCCTGGTCGTCGTGGCGGGGGCGGTCGGCGTCAACATCGAGGACGGGGTGCGGCCGGTCGAGGAGCAGGCGGCCCGGCTCGCGGCGGCACGGGGCGCCGCGGGCGACGCGCTCTTCATCAACGCCCGGATCGACGAATATCTGCTGGGTGGCCACGACTTCGGCGCGGTGCTGGCGCGGGCGCAGGCCTTCGTGGAAGCGGGCGCGGATGGCGTCTTCGTGCCGGGCGTGGTCGATCCGGCGACCATCGAGAAACTCGTGGCGAAGGTTCCGGCCCCACTGAACGTACTCGTCGGGCCCGGGGCACCGACGGTGCCGCAGCTCGCCCGCCTGGGTGTGGCCCGCGTCAGCCTGGGTTCCGGGGTGGCCTCCGCGGCCTATGCGGTGATGCGGAAGGCGGCGCGCGAGGCGCTTTCCGCCGGGACGTACGCGTCCCTGACCGAGGAAATCCCCTACGGCGAGTTGAACTCGTTGCTGTGAAACGAAAGGCGGCCCTGGTCGGGGCCGCCTTTCCGCATGTCTACTCGGCGTAGCGCGTCGGGGGGAACGGGTTGTCCGGGCTGAGCGGGGTCGTCTCGCCCTCCGCTTCCTGCCGCGCGGTGACGCGCTCGATGTCCTGCTCGTCCGAGTCGAAGTCGGGGTCGAACGGCACCGGGTCGTCGGTGGCCGGCGGCACGTCAGCCGGGTCGTAGTCGGTGACCCCGGCCTCGGCGCGCTCCGCCTCGGTGCGGCGGGCCAGCTCGTCGTCGTCGAGATGGGCCGGCGTGCCGCCATGGAACCGGCGGTCCCGCTGCCCCTCGGCCGCCTCGGTGGTGAAGTCTTCGCTCGCCATGTCGTCTTCCTTTCGGTGAGACGGTCCCTTACCCGGCCCCGACCCCTCGCAATCGCGAGCGGAGGACAGGTCGAGGACAGGTCTACCACTCATCGACCGAGGTCGGCGTAGATGTCGTAGCTGTGGATCCAGCCGACCATCTCGGGCAGGGACAGGAGCCGGGCGTTGCGCTCGTCGACCGCCGGGCCGTCGGGTAGTTGGAAGCAGGTCGCGTTGGCCCGGGAACCCAACTGGATCTGGCGGGTGCGGGCCTTGCGCAGCCGCTCATATCGCTGCAGGGCCTCGGGCGGGGCCAGGGTCGCGAGCGAGAACGCGAGGGCCGCCGCGTCCTCCAGCGCCTGGTTACTGCCCTGACCGGCGTGTGGCAGCATCGGGTGGGCCGCGTCGCCGAGGAGCGTGACCCGGGCGGTGCTCCAGTGGCGTAACGGTTCCCGGTCGTACAGGGCCCAGCGGCCGACCTCGTCGGCGTGGGTGAGCATCGTGGTCACCGTGGGGTTCCAGCCTTCGAAGGCGCCGGCCGCCTCGGCCGCCGAGCTCTTGAACGACCACGACTCGACCGACCACGACGGGTCCGGCACGTAGGCCACGAAGTTGATGAGCTCGCCGCCCCGCACCGGATAGACGACCAGGTGGCGGTTCGGGCCGAGGAAGAAGGTCAGCCCGAAGCGGGAGCCGCCGGGCACCTTGTCGACCGGGACCAGGCCGCGATAGCAGCTCATCCCCGAGAAGGCCGCCTCCTCCGCGCCGGTCACGTGGCCGCGCACCACCGAACGCAGGCCGTCCGCCCCGACGACGACGTCGGCCGACGCGGACGAGCCGTCGGCGAACGACAGCTCGACGCCGGAGGGCGATTCGTCGACCGCGACGCACCGGCGGCCCCAGATCGGGGAACCATCGTACGCATCCAGCAGCAACTGGTGGAAATCGGCGCGGTGAATGCCCAGGAACGGGCCGCCGAAGCGCTCGTCGTACCAGTCGCCCATCGGATGCTCATAGGCGATATCACCGGATTTCCAGTGGTGAAAGGTGATCCGCTAGAGATTGGCCGACATCGCTCGGGTCACCGCCCCGAGACCGAGCGCGTCGAGCACCCGCATCCCGTTGCCGCCCAGCGAGACCCGGCGCCGATCTCACTCAGCTCGCGGACCTGGTCGTACACCTCCACCTCAAAGCCCCGGGCCCGCAACGCGATCGCGGCGGTCAGGCCCCCGACACCGGCGCCGACGACGGCGACACGGAGTGGTCTGGTCCCCATGCGAGCTCCACTCAAGACAGTCGGCCAACCTCGATGCAGCTCATATATCAAATTTCCGCGCGAACTTTCCGCCCCGCCGCCCGTCTGTTCAGGCAGAGAGCAAAGGAAGAAGCGCATGACGAAGCCCGGCCTGACCGACGACCGCCTGACCACCATGAACCTGTTGAGCGAGGCCTACCACGGACTCAGCTGCCTCGTCACCGAACTCTTCGACACGCATCAGCTGACCGCGATCGAGTTCGACGTCCTGCGCCACCTCGCGGGCGAGCGGGACCATAGGTTGCGCATGAGCGACCTGGCCGCGCTGACCCGCTTCTCCCAGAGCGGCATGACCCGCGTCGTCGACCGGCTGCAGCAGCGCGGCCTGGTCCAGCGCGAGGCATGCGGCGACGACCGGCGAAGCTGGTACACCGTCGCCACGGGCCCAGGGCTGGAACGCCTGCAGGCAGCCCTGCCCGACTACCTCGACCTGATCCAGCGGTTCGTCGTCGACCAGGCCAGCTGCGACCAGATGCGGGCCACGGTGGCCACGCTGCGCGCCATCCGTACGGCCACAGTCGCCTGAGCAGCCATCGAAGGATGAGGTGATCGGGCAGCGACATTCGGCGGCGCAGTAGCCGGGGCTTCGCATGCGACTCTCCGGCTGCCCGATTGAGGCGAGATCGCGTTGGTGGCTTCCGCAGGGCAGCCGTCCCCAGGTCATGGCGTGACGGTGCTCGCCACACGTGACGGTGCTCGCCACAGAAGTCCGCGGATCTCGGGCCGAAGCGAGCACTCGGCGACGCCGTCTTGGTAGCCCGCTCGTGCAATTTCCGCGCGACGGGGCGAAGCCCCTTCCAGCGGGAGACTCACGCACGCTGTCCACCACACGTGAGGACGGGGCGAAGCCCCTTCCAGCGGAAGACTCACGCACGCTGCCCACCGCACGTGAGGACGGGGCGAAGCCCCTTCCAGCGGAAGACTCACGCACGCTGCCCACCGCATGTGAGGACGGGGCGAAGCCCCTTCGAGCGGGAGACTCATGCACGCTGTCCACCGCATGTGAGGACGGGGCGAAGCCCCTTCGAGCGGGAGACTCATGCACGCTGTCCACCGCATGTGAGGACGGGGCGAAGCCCCTTCCAGCGGGAGACTCACGCACGCTGCCCACCACACGTGGGGTCTGGGGCTCGGGCCCCAGGGAAAATGACGAGGCCACCAGGTTCGCGCTTCTCAGCGAACACATGGCGGCCATGGACTCGTGCCCCCGGCAGGATTCGAACCTGCGCTTTCGCCTCCGGAGGGCGACGCTCTATCCCCTGAGCTACGGGGGCCCAGTGATTCGAAAGCCTAGCAGGCCCGCCGGAGCCCACGCCAACCGGTTCCGGCGAGCCCTGTAACCGCTGGTCAGCTGGAGCCGAGTTGCTTGAGCATGTCGTTGATGACGGTGATTTCGCCCTGTTGGGAGGCGACCATCGTGCCGGCCAGCCAGTCGACGTCTTTGTTTTTCGAGAGGTCGATGGCTTCCTGGGCCATGTGGATGCCGCCCAGGTGGTGCTGGCGCATGAGCTGGAGGTATTGGATGTCCAGCTGTTTGCCGGTGGCCTTGCGCAGCGTGTCGAGCTGGGCCGGGGTGGCCATGCCGGGCATCAGGCCGTTGACGACCTCGCCGGGGCCGCCCGGCATCCAGGTCATCGGGGAGTCGGTGCTGGTGGGGCTGAGGTGCCAGTCGCGGAGCCAGGCCTGCATGTAGTTGATCTGGCCCTGCTGGGTCAGGGCGATGTCGCCGGCCAGGGTGACCACGGCCTGGTCGTCGGAGTTGGCGTGGGCGATCATCGACATTTCGACCGCCTGGGCGTGGTGGGTCGACATGTCGCGGAGGAAGCCGGCCTCGACCGAATTGTCCTTGGGTTCGGTGAGGGGGCGGTAGAGCAGGCCGACGACTGCGCCCAGCAGTAGGCCGATCACCAGGGCCGCGGCCGTGATGATCAGGCCGCGGCGGGAGCGGGGGGCTGGGGGGTCGTCCGACACGGCGGCCGTGGCCGCCGCGTCGGAGTCGGTGGAGACGGTCATCAGTTTCCTGCGGACGGCGGGGTCACGCCGGGCTGGGTGCCGGTTGCGGCGGCGGTCACCGGGCCGGTGGTCGTGTTGCCGCTGGAGCAGGCCGCGCCGGGTTCCATGGAGGCGTTGAGCCGGGCGTCCTTGATGAACTCGTCGATGCGCGGGTCGGTGGCGTCGTCGAGTTTGAGCTGGTAGCCCCAGACCTGCAGGGAGACGTTGTGGTCGAGGCCCGGGTAGGGCGACATCAACATGTAGTCCTTGCCCTGGACCTTCTTCTTCAGGTCGTCGATCTGGTCCTGCGCGATGCCGGGCTTGTAGGTCACCCAGACGGCGCCGTGTTCGAGGCTGTGCACGGCGTGCTCGTTGGCGATCGCGGCGTCGTAGACGTCGCCCATGCAGTTCTGCCAGAGCGGGTTGTGGTCGCCGCCGACGGGCGGGCTCGTCACGTAGGTCAGGGTGCCGTCTTTGTGGTTGCGGGAGTCGAGCGCCGCGTTCTTCTGGGCGCGGTAGTTGACTACGCCCTTGATGTCGGCGACCTTGTCTTCCCAGCTGCGGGAGCCTCGGACGACCGCGAACACCGCGTAGCCGATGATGGCGAGCACGACCACGCCGACGACGCCGCCGATGGCGATGGGGCCCCAGTTCGTACTGCTGGAGACCTTGACCGGAGTGACCGGCCGGCGGCCTTTGCCGCTGCCGGTGTTTTTCGCTCCGGGCCTGGCGGCACCGGGTTTCGCGGCGCCGGCCTTCTTGGCGCCGGCAGCGGCGCCGGGCTTGGAGCCGGCCGCGCCGGGCTTGGATCCGCCGGCGGGCGGCTTACCCTGGCCGGAGGTCTTGTCGACCTTGACCTTGGACGGGACCCGTTCGGGACCCGGCGTGCTCATACTCATCGTGCCTCGTCAATTCGTGTGCAAGCGGAAAGGCGGGGCTCGGGTGGCCGCCGAGTGCCGAAGTCTACCCCCGATAGCATGGTTGAGTGACTCCCGCCAACCTTGCCTCCACCGTTCTCTCAGCTGCTCGTGCCGTGTTCGAGACCCGCGGGCTCGATGTCGCCGCCCTCCCCGCCACCACGGCGCTCGAGCGGCCCCGCAACCCCGAGCACGGTGACTACGCCTCGACGCTGGCGTTGCAGCTGGGCAAGAAGGTGGGTATGCCGTCGCGTGAGCTCGCCGCCGCGCTGGCCGAGGAGCTGGGGCGGCAGCCCGGTGTCAAGTCGGTCGACGTCGCGGGACCGGGCTTCCTCAACATCCGGCTCGACGCGGCCGCGGCCGGCGAGCTGGCCCGCGAGATCGTGCTCGCCGGCGCCGACTACGGCCATTCGGACACGCTGTCGGGCGAGCGCATCAACCTGGAGTTCGTCTCGGCCAACCCGACCGGTCCCGTACACATCGGTGGCGTGCGCTGGGCGGCGGTCGGCGACGCCCTGGCCCGCCTCCTCCGCGCCGCCGGCGCGGAGGTCGGCACCGAATATTATTTCAACGACGCCGGGTCGCAGATCGACCGTTTCGCCCGTTCTCTGTACGCGAGTGCCAAGGGTGAGCCGGCTCCCGAGGACGGCTACGGCGGGGCCTACATCGCCGAGATCGCGACCGCCGTGCAGGCCGAGGCGCCCGACATCCTGCAGCTCGGCGAGGAGACGGCGGTCGAGAGGTTCCGTGAGGTCGGCGTGCAGCTGATGTTCGCCGAGATCAAGGAGTCGCTGGCCGAGTTCGGCGTCCGGTTCGACACCTACTTCAACGAGAAGGACCTGCACGACCGGGGTGAGCTGCAGGAGGCGCTCGACCGGCTGCGCGAGCAGGGCCACATCTACGAGTCCGACGGGGCGACCTGGCTGCGCACCACCGAGTTCGGCGACGACAAGGACCGGGTGCTCCGCAAGTCGGACGGCGACTGGACCTATTTCGCCGCCGACTGCGCCTACTACCTGGACAAGCGTAAGCGCGGCTTCGATCGCGTCGTGATCATGCTGGGCGCCGATCACCACGGCTACATCGGCCGGATGAAGGCGATGGCCGCGTGCTTCGGCGACGACCCGGAGCGCAACCTCGAGATCCTCATCGGCCAGTTGGTCAACCTGGTTCGCGACGGCGAGCCGGTGCGGATGAGCAAGAGGGCGGGCACGGTGGTCACCCTGGAGGACTTCGTCGACGCCCTCGGCGTCGATGCGACCCGGTACGCGTTGGCCCGCTACTCCTCCGACTCGCCGATCGACCTCGACGTCGAGCTGTGGACCAGTGCGAGCCGGGAGAACCCGGTCTACTACGTGCAATATGTCGCGGCCCGTACGGCGAGCGTGTCCCGGCAGGCCGCGGCGGTCGGTCTGACCCGGGGCGAGCCGGACGCCTTCAAGGCCGAGCTGCTGGTCAACGAGAAGGAAAACGAGCTGCTCAAGGCGCTGGGCGAATATCCCGAGACGATCGCCCGGTCGGCCGAGCTGCGCGAGCCGCACCACGTCGCCCGGCTGCTCGAGAAGATCGCCGGCGCCTATCACCGGTTCTACGACGAGCCGGCCTGCCGGGTGCTGCCCAAGGGCGACGAGCCGGTCGGCGACGGCAACCGTGCCCGCCTGTGGCTGAACGACGCCACCCGTACGGTGATTGCCAACGGTTTGGGCCTGCTCGGCGTCTCCGCTCCGGAAAGGATGTAGGGCATGCGAGCGCATGAGGCCGGGGCGCTGCACGGCGACCTGGGCAACCGTGGGCCGGCCTGGTTGCGTACGCCCGGAGACGTGAACGCCCTCGTGCCGCAGCTGTGGCCGCGCACCGTGACCCGCGCCGAGGCCGGGTTTTTGCGGGTCGGTGGCGTCAGCGTCGCCGACCTGGCGGCCGAGCACGGCACGCCCGCCTACTTCCTCGACGAGGATGACCTGCGTGCCCGGTGCCGTGAGTTCGCGGCCGCGTTCGGCGACGCCGACGTCTATTACGCCGGCAAGTCGTTCCTGTGCAAGGCGGTCGTCCGGATCGTCGAGGAGGAGGGCCTGTTCCTCGACGTCTGTTCGGGCGGCGAGCTGGCGGTGGCGCTGGCCGCGGGGTTCCCGGCCGAGCGCATCGGGTTCCACGGCAACAACAAGTCGGCGTCCGAGCTGTCGCGGGCTCTCGAGGCGGGTGTCGGGCGCATCGTCGTCGACTCGTTCGACGAGATCGACCGGCTGACCTATCTGGCCCGGCTGGCCGGCAAGCGGCCGAACGTGCTGGTCCGGGTCACGGTCGGGGTCGAGGCGCACACCCACGAGTTCATCGCGACCGCGCACGAGGACCAGAAGTTCGGCTTCTCGCTGGCCGGCGGGGCGGCGTTCCAGGCCGCGGTGACGATTCTCGACGAGGGTGTGCTCGAGCTGAAGGGCCTGCACTCGCACATCGGCTCGCAGATCTTCGACACGAGCGGGTTCGAGGTCGCGGCGCGCCGGGTGATCGAGCTGCAGGCCCAGATCCGGGACGCGCGGGGCGTCGAGCTGGAGGAGCTCGACCTGGGCGGGGGCTTCGGCATCGCGTACACGACCCAGGACGACCCGTCGACGCCGGGCGACCTGGCCAAACGCATCAACAAGATCGTCGAGTCGGAGTGCGAGCCGGCCTCGCTGCGCAAGCCGCGGCTGTCGATCGAGCCGGGCCGGGCGATCGTCGGGCCGGCGGTGTTCACGCTCTACGAGGTCGGCACGGTCAAGGACGTCGACGGCATCCGTACCTATGTCAGCGTCGACGGGGGCATGAGCGACAACATCCGGACGGCTCTGTACGACGCCTCGTACAGCGCGACGGTGGCCAGTCGCGCGTCGAAGGCCGAGCCGATGCTCGCCCGCGTGGTGGGAAAGCATTGTGAGTCCGGGGACATCGTCGTGAAGGATGAATTCCTGCCCGCCGACGTGCAGCCCGGAGATCTTCTTGCCGTGCCGGGCACCGGTGCCTATTGCCGGAGCATGGCGAGCAACTACAACCACGTGCCTCGGCCACCGGTCGTGGCGGTGCGTGACGGCGCCTCGCGCGTGATCGTGCGCCGCGAGACCGAGGCCGACCTGCTCGCATTGGATGTTGGATGAGTTCCTCTGGCAAACCGGTCCGCCTGGCACTCCTGGGCTGTGGGACCGTCGGCTCGGAAGTGGTCCGCCTGCTCCACGATCAGGCCGACGACCTCACCGCCCGCATCGGAGCGCCCCTCGAGCTGGCCGGCATCGCCGTGCGAAGGATCAACAAATCCCGCGGCGGGGTCGACCCGGCACTCTTCACGACCGACGCGCTCAGCCTGATCAAGCGGGACGACGTCGACATCGTGATCGAGGTCGTCGGTGGCATCGAGCCGGCGCGCACCTGGCTGGTCGAGGCACTGCGGGCCGGCAAGAGCGTGGTCACCGCCAACAAGGCGCTGCTGGCCGAGGACGGCGCGGCGCTGCACGACGCGGCGGCCGAGGGCGGGGCCGACCTCTACTACGAGGCCTCGGTCGCGGGCGCGATCCCGCTGCTCCGCCCGCTGCGCGAGTCGCTGCACGGCGACCGGGTCACCCGGGTCACCGGCATCGTGAACGGTACGACCAACTACATCCTCTCCTCGATGGACGCCACCGGTGCCGGGTTCAGCGAGGCCCTCGACGAGGCCACCGAGCTGGGGTACGCGGAGGCCGACCCGACCGCCGACGTGGAGGGCTTCGACGCCGCCGCGAAGGCCGCCATCCTCGCCTCCCTGGCCTTCCACTCGCGGGTGACCGCGGCCGACGTGTTCCGCGAGGGCATGACCGCGGTGACCGCGGGCGACATGGCCAGCGCCCAGGAGATGGGCTGCACGATCAAGCTGCTCTGCATCGCCGAGCGCGGCCCCGATTCGGCCGGCCAGGAGTCGGTCAGCGTGCGGGTGCACCCGGCGATGATCCCGCGGAGCCATCCGCTGGCCGGGGTCGGCGACGCGTTCAACGCGGTCTTCGTCGAGGCCGAGGCGGCCGGTCAGCTCATGTTCTACGGCCGCGGGGCGGGCGGCACCCCGACCGCGAGCGCGGTGCTCGGCGACATCGTGGCGGCGTCCCGCAACCGGCTCGCCGGCTTCCGGGCGCCGAGCGAGAGCAACTACGCCCACCTGCCGGTCCGTTCGATCGGCGAGGCGGTCACCCGCTATCACATCAGCCTCGACGTGG
Source organism: Actinoplanes sp. NPDC051411 (assembly GCF_040682075.1). Taxonomy (NCBI): domain Bacteria; kingdom Bacillati; phylum Actinomycetota; class Actinomycetes; order Micromonosporales; family Micromonosporaceae; genus Actinoplanes; species Actinoplanes sp. NPDC051411. The sequence continues at coordinate 53,583 of NZ_JBFBAD010000009.1, forward strand.
CCGACCGGCAGGGTGTGCTCGCCACTGTGGCCGGTGTCTTCGCCCAGCACGAGGTGTCGATCGCGACGGTCCGCCAGTCGGGCCGGGAAGAGGACGCCAAGCTGGTGATCGTCACCCACGGGGCGCCGGACGCCGATCTGGCCGCGACGGTCGAGGAGTTGTCCGGACTGGACATCGTGCGCTCGATCGCCAGCGTGCTCCGGGTCGAGGGAGGCAGCTGAGCTTGGGTGCTTTTGTCGGCGATCCGGGCGGAAACACCGTCGAAGCTGTGTGCCGTCGTCCCGAGTGATGGACACTCGTCCCAAGATTCGGTGCATTGCGGCACGCTGGGACGAGTCTTGACGCTCTGAGTGAGGAGAAAGGCCATGTGGCGGGGACTGATCGAGGCGTACCGGGATCGTCTGCCGGTCACCGAGGCCACCCCGGTGGTCACCCTGCATGAGGGCAACACGCCGCTCGTGCCCGCGCCGGTCCTGTCACATCGGGTCGGCGCCGACGTCTACCTCAAGGTCGAGGGGGCCAACCCGACCGGCTCGTTCAAGGACCGCGGCATGACCATGGCGGTCTCCAAGGCGGTCGAGGACGGCTCCAAGGCGATCATCTGCGCCTCCACCGGCAACACCAGCGCGTCGGCCGCGGCGTACGCCGCCCGGGCCGGACTGACCTGCGCGGTGCTGGTGCCGCAGGGCAAGATCGCGCTCGGCAAGCTGGCCCAGGCGCTGGTCCACGGGGCCCGGCTGCTGCAGGTCAGCGGCAACTTCGACGACTGCCTCGCGCTCGCCTCGAAGCTGTCCCAGGACTACCCGGTCTCGCTGGTCAACTCGGTCAACATCTTCCGGCTGCACGGGCAGAAGACCGCCTCGTTCGAGATCGTCGAGGCGCTCGGCGACGCCCCCGACATCCACTGCCTGCCGGTCGGCAACGCCGGCAACATCTCCGCCTACTGGATGGGCTACCAGGAAGATCTCGCGGCCGGGAACAGCTCGAAAACCCCCAAGATGTACGGCTTCCAGGCCGCCGGCGCCGCCCCGATCGTGAACGGGGAGGTGGTCGAGGAGCCGTCCACGATCGCCACCGCGATCCGCATCGGCAACCCGGCGAGCTGGACCAAGGCGCTCGACGCGCGGGACGCCTCGGGCGGCCTGATCGAGGCGGTCACCGACCGCGAGATCCTCACCGCCTACCGGCTGCTCGCCCGCGAGGTCGGCGTCTTCGTCGAGCTGGCCAGCGCGGCCAGCGTGGCCGGCCTGCTCCAGCAGGCGGCGGCGGGCAAGGTGCCGGCGGGTTCGACGGTGGTCTGCACGGTAACCGGGCACGGCCTCAAGGACCCGGAGTGGGCGATCTCGACCGCCCCGTCGCCGACCACGATCAAGAACGACGTGCTGATCGCGGCCCGCGAACTAGGCCTGGCCTGACTCGAGCGAGCCGGATTCCTGCTCGGCTGCCCTCACCAGCAGGGCGGTCGCCCGCGAGACGATCTCGAGCTCCTCGGCTGAGAGCCGGCTGAGGAGCGCGCGCATCTTTTCCTGCCCGGCGTCGACGATGCTCGCGATGAGTGTGGAACCCGTCCTGGTGAGACCGATCCGGCGCACCCGCCGGTCGTGCAGGTCTTCGGTGCGTGTCACCAGGTCCTGCACCACGAGCCGGTCGATCATGCCGCTCGAGGTGGCCAGTCCGACTCCCAGCATGCGGGCGAGTTCGCCGCCCGTGAGGGTGCCGTGGCGGGAGAGCAGCATGAGAATTTTGAGCTGCGACAGGGTGAGGTGCGAGCTGAACAGCGGGCCGGACCGGTCGGCCGCAAACAGGCTCCGGAGCCGCTGCTGCACCACCATAATATCGGCGATGAGCTGCTCGTTCTCGGTCACCGCAAACCCCTTGAGTGTCACGCGCTGATCGGACGTTATCAGCGACCCCGATGGAAAACCATTTGTTCGCGTCGGGCAAACTATTAGCACAGGACGAACCTTTACCGGGGGAGCGCCCATGTCCTTTCTGACTCGGCTCAGTCTCGCCAACCGAGGTCTCGTTGCCCTGATCGCGATCGTGATCGTGGGCTTCGGTGCAGTTGCGATCCCGTCGCTGAAGCAGCAACTGTTCCCGTCGATCGAACTGCCGGCGGCGTTCATCGGCGCGTCGCTTCCGGGCGCCAGCCCGGAGATCATCGAAGACCAGATCACCAAGCCGATCGAGGACGCGGTCAAGGGGACCGACGGCATCGACACCGTCACCTCCACGACCAAGGAGGGCTCGGCCACCGTCACCGTCGCCTTCGTCTTCGGCACCGACATCGACCAGGCCGTCAACCAGCTGACCACGTCGATCAACCGGATCCAGTCCACGCTGCCCGACAACGTCACGCCGACGATCTTCGCGGGCAGCACCGACGACATCCCGGCGATCGTCCTCGCCGCCTCGGGCGGCAGCGACGAGACCGACCTGCTCAACCGCATCAACCAGACCGTCGTCCCGGAGCTCAACGGCATCGCCGGCGTCCGGGACACGCAGGTCACCGGCGCCCGCTCGGCCCGGGTTGTGATCACGCCGGACCTGGCCAAGATGGGCGCCGACGGCGTCGATCCGAAGTCGCTGACCACGGTGCTCCAGGCCAACGGCGTCTCGGTCCCGGCCGGTGCGGTCACCGACGGCCAGCAGTCGCTCAACGTGCAGGTCGGCACCCCGGTCACCTCGGTCGACCAGCTCAAGGGCGTCTATCTGACCGGCTCGCACGGCCCGGTCAAGCTGGGCGACGTCGCCGCGGTGGAGAGCAAGCTGCCGACCGCGACCTCGTTCACGCGGACCGACGGCGTCGACAGCCTGGGCATCGCGGTCACCGCCAAGCCCGACGGCAACCCGGTGCAGATCTCCGTGGCGGTGCGCGACCAGCTCGACCAGCTCCAGAAGGACTCGGGCGCCAAGCTGACCGTCATCGTCGACCAGGCGCCGTTCGTGCAGCGCTCGATCAAGAGCCTGACCACCGAGGGCCTGCTCGGCCTGGTGATGGCCGTGATCGTGATCCTGATCTTCCTGCTCTCGATCCGGTCGACGCTGGTCACCGCCGTGTCCATCCCGCTGTCGGTGCTCATCGCGCTGATCGCCCTCTGGACCGGTGACTACACCCTCAACCTGCTCACCCTCGGGGCCTTGACCATCGCGGTCGGCCGGGTGGTCGACGACTCGATCGTCGTGCTGGAAAACATCAAACGACATCTGGAGTACGGCGAACCGAAGGTCCACGCGATCACCTCCGCCGTGCGTGAGGTGGCCGGCGCGGTGACCGCCTCGACGCTGACCACGGTCGCCGTCTTCGCCCCGATCGCCCTGGTCGGCGGTCTGGTCGGGCAGATCTTCTCGTCGTTCGCCATCACGGTGACGGTCGCGCTGCTGGCCTCCCTGTTCGTGGCTCTGACCGTGGTGCCGGTGCTGGCGTACTGGTTCCTCAAGCCGCCGCCCGCCGGGGCCGATACCGAGGCGATCCGCCGGGCCGCCGAGGAGAAGGAGAAGCGCAGCCCGCTCCAGAGGGCCTACCTTCCGGTCATCCGGTTCGCCACCAAGCGCCGCGTGAGCACGCTGCTGATCGGCGTGATCGTGCTGGTCGGCACGCTCGGCCTGGCCACCAAGCTGAAGACCAACTTCCTCGACCAGTCGGGCCAGGACACGCTGTCGATCACGCAGACCCTGCCGGTCGGCACCAGCCTGGCCACCACCGACGCCGCCGCCAAGCAGGTCGAGGCGGTCCTGGCCGGCCGGTCCGACGTGAAGACATATCAGGTCACGGTCGGCAACGGCGACTTCAACCCGTTCGCCGGCAACAGCGGGGCGAGCACCGCCAGCTTCTCGGTCGCTCTCGACGAGGGCGCCGACGCGGCCAAGGTCGGCGACGAGCTGCGGGCCAAGTTCGACTCGATGAGTGGCGTCGGCGAGGTCAAGCTCGGCGACGACAACTCCGGGCTCGGCGGCAGCAAGCTTTCGGTCGACGTGCAGGCGGCCGACGCGAACGTGCTCGCCGCGGCCACCGATCAGGTGCGCCAGGCGATGGCCGGGGTCAGTGGGGTCAGCGAGGTCGACACCACGCTGGCGGCCAGCGTTCCCCGGCTCGACGTGCAGGTCAAGCGCGATGTCGCCGCCGGCTACGGCCTGACCGAGGCGTCCATCGGGCAGAGCGTGGCGGGGGCCTTCCGGTCCGCGCCGGCCGGCCAGATCACGGTCGGCGGCGCCACGGAGAACGTGGTGGTCTCGTTCGGCACGGCCCCGGCCGATCCGAACGCACTCAAGGCGCTGCCGATCAGCACCGCCCGCGGCATCGTGCGGCTCGACGCGGTCGCCGACGTCAAGCAGGTCGACGGGCCGGAGCAGGTCACCCGGGTCGACGGCAACCGCACCGCGACGGTCGACGGCACGGTCACCGGCTCGGACCTCGGCCAGCCGACCGCCGACCTGAAGAAGAAGCTGGCCGCGCTGAAGCTGCCGGCCGGCGCGTCGTACTCGCTCGGCGGGGTGAGTGCCGACCAGGCCGACGCGTTCAAGCAGCTGGGTCTCGCCGTCCTGGCGGCGATCGCGATCGTCTTCATCATCATGGTGGCGACCTTCCGCAGCCTGATCCAGCCGGTGATCCTGCTGGTCTCGATCCCGTTCGCGGCGACCGGCGCCATCGCGCTGCTGCTCGTCACCGGTACGCCGCTCGGCGTCCCGTCCCTGATCGGCGTGCTGATGCTGGTCGGCATCGTGGTCACCAACGCGATCGTGTTGATGGACTTGATCAACCACTACCGCTTGCAGGGCATGGGCGTACAGGAGGCGGTGATCGAGGGCGGCCGGCACCGTCTGCGGCCGATCCTGATGACCGCCATCGCCACCGTCTTCGCGCTGCTGCCGATGGCGCTCGGGCTCACCGGCGAGGGCGGCTTCATCTCCCAGCCACTGGCCATTGTGGTCATCGGTGGCCTGGTCAGTTCGACGCTGCTGACCCTGGTGCTGGTGCCCACGCTCTACACGATGGTCGAGAACCGTAAGGAGAAGTCGCGGGCCAAGCGGGCCGCCAAGCGGGCCCGTAAGGCCGGCGGGGCGGTCGAGGAGCCGAGGCACGCGGCGGAGCCGGAGGAGAACGACGAGCCGGTGGCGGTCGGCGAGCCGGTCCCGGTGGCCGGCGGTGGCGCTCATGAGGCGCAGGAGAGCGCCCAGCCGAACGGCGCGCTGCGCGGCTACACCGATCAGTTCGAGGTGCTCAAGGTCAACCGGAAACCGCGCCCGGAGCCGAACGCCTGACATCACCATCAATCTGGCCGGACCGGCGACGCCGGTCCGGCCAGTAATGTTCGGTACGTGTCATCAGCTCTTTCAGTCGTTACCGGCAACCGTGACTTCCGCCGTCTTTTCGGTGCCGAACTGGTGGTTTTCGGCGCCGACTGGTTCGTCATGGTGCCCCTGCTCAGCCTGTTGCCCCAGCTCACCGGCAGCGGCGTCTGGGGCGGCCTGGTGCTGGCCGTCGACACGGGCACCAACGCGTTGCTGCTGCCGTTCACCGGCACCCTCGCCGACCGGATCGACCGCCGGCGCATCCTGATCGCCGCCAACCTGGCCGAGTTCGTCGCGGTGCTGCTGCTGTTCCTCGTCCGTTCGGCCGCCACCGCGCCGCTGGCCCTGGTCGCGGTCGCCGCGATGGCGGTGGCCAAGTCGTTCTACAGCCCGGCCGCGTCGGCCGCGCTGCCCAATGTCGTCGAGCCCGAGGACCTGGCCGCGGCGAACGCGGTCGCCGGGTCGTCGTGGGGCACGATGACGATCGTCGGCGCGTCGCTGGGCGGGGTGCTTGGCAGCGCTTTCGGACCGTACGCGTGTTTCGGCGTCACCGCGGTCTGCCTGCTCACCGGGGCCCTGCTGACCGCGCTGATCCGCCGTCCGCTGCAGGCCCCGCGCGAGGCCGGCACGGCCGCGCCGGCCACCCTGCACGCGCTGGGTGAGGCGCTGCGCTACATCGTCGCCCGGCCGCGGGTCGGCGCGCTGGTCACGGTCAAGTCGGCGGCCGGGCTCGGCAACGGGGTGCTCACGGTCTTCCCGCTGATCGCGGCGGCCCACGGGGCCGGTGTGCTCGGTGCCGGCCTGCTCTTCGCCGTACGCGGGGCGGGCGCGCTCGTCGGCCCTTTCGTGTTGCGGCCGGTGCTCCGTCATCGGTCCTGGCTGATGCTCAGCCTCGCCCTGTCGATGGCGCTCTACGGAGTCGGCTATCTCGGGGTCGCGCTCAGTCCGTGGTTTGCCCTGGTGCTGGTGCTGGTCTTCGTCGCGCACTTCGCCGGCGGCGCCAACTGGACCCTCTCGAACTATGCCCTGCAGGGTGAGGTGCCCGACCGGTTGCGGGGCCGGGTCTTCGCGGTCGACATGATGCTGGCGACGCTGGCCATCGCGGTGAGCCAGTTGGGGGCGACCGCGGTCGTCGACCACGTGGACCAGCGCGTGATCCTGGCCGGCTGCGGCCTGATCACTCTCACCTATGCCGTCGTCTGGCGGCTGGCCACCCGCAAGCTGTCATTGAGCCCGGGCGGAGTCACCGCTCCAGGGGTCCTGAGCGTCGGGGAGGATGCGGCCGGTCTCCCCGGCGACACCGGGCTGAAAGGGCGCCGGCTGGACCGGGGCAGCCGGGAAAGAGATTGAGGCGTCGGGTGCCGGCTCGGCGGGTGCGGCCCGACGGGCGGTGACCAGGCCCGCGATCAGCAGCGCCAGGCCGACCGCGAAGATCGCGCCGAGGACGAAGCTGATGCCCGCACTGAGATAGCCGATCGCCTGAATGCCCAGCGTGCGGTCGGCGTAACCACGTCGGAGCACCACGTGCGGGAACAGCACCGACCAGATCAGCGACAGCGCCTGGTTGAGCACCATCAGCAGCAGGCCGCTGCGGGCGAGCGTCGCGCTGCGGGCCGGCAACCGGCCCCGGGCCGAGACCAGAACCAGGCCGACGATCAGCACCGCGAGCGTCGGTAACGACAACACCAGATTGCTGAACAGCGTAATCACGGGACCCACGACGGCGACCGTAGCCGGTCGGTACGACATTCCGGTGTCCACCAGGGGGCGTCACGTTGAGATGATCTAGCCCTAGCATGTGGCGATGGGCCTGACCTTCGCCACCGAACCGGTGTCCGTGAGCACGCCGGCCACCAGCGCCAACCTCGGTCCCGGCTTCGACGCCCTGGGCCTCGCGCTCACCCTCTACGACGACCTGACCGCGACCGTCACCGGTGATTCCTTCCGGGTGACCGTGCGCGGCGAGGGCGCCGGCGATCTCCCGGACGACGAGGAACACCTGGTCGTCCGGGCGATGCTGGCGGCGTTCGACGCGCTCGGTGAGCGGCCGCCGGGAGTCGCCGTGCGATGCCACAACCGCATTCCGCAGGCGCGGGGGCTCGGCTCGTCGTCGGCCGCGATCGTCGGCGGCATCCAGCTGGCCCGGGGCCTGGTCGCGGGCGGTCGCCGCTTGCTCGACGACGACGACGCACTGCGCTTGGCGGGCCGGCTCGAGGGCCATCCCGACAACGTCGCGCCCTGTCTGCTCGGCGGCTTCACGATCGCCTGGACCGAGGGGGCGGGGGCGCGGGCCGTGCGGTTGGCGACGGCCGACCGCGTACGCCCGACGGTCTTCGTGCCCACCGAGCGCGGCTATACCGCCTCGGCCCGGGCGGCTCTGCCGCCGAGCGTGCCCCACGCCGACGCCGCTTTCAACGCCGGCCGGTCAGCCCTGCTGACCCATGCCCTGACCACCGATCCGGCGCTGCTCTTCGCGGCGACCGAGGACCGTCTCCACCAGGGCTATCGGTCCGAGGCGATGCCCGGCACGGCGTCGCTGGTGGCCTCGCTGCGATCGGTCGGCGTGGCGGCCGTGGTGAGTGGTGCCGGGCCGTCCGTGCTGGCGTTGTCCGAGGTACCGGCCGATTTCCATCCGGGAACAGAGTGGCACGCCGAGACGTTGGGCGTGGATGCCACCGGAGCTCTTGTCAAAGGGAGTATGGTGGAACTCGCCTAGCGGGGTCCTGTTGCCGCAGGTCGTACGAGTTGACTAGTCGCATTAGTTGGCTACGCTCAAGACCTAGCACAGCCGCGAAGCAAGCGATCCCTGCGGTTCGGCGCGCACCCCCTGAGACTTCCCAGGCTCCTTAGAGCCGTCTCAATTCTCATCAAGGCACACGCCGCGCAGCAGGACTCTCAAGATTGCTGCACTCGCCGAGACCTACCCGTCAATGTCTGACGGACAGGACAACCGTCGAGCTGCCGTGCTGCACAAACTCCCGCGCCGCTTGGCGGAGGCGGGTTCCGAGGGCACCCGGGCCACCAGGCTGCAGAACCGGGCGCTCCCGGGCTTTTTCCGACGGAAGGAATCCATTGAGCGACACCACCGACGTGACGTCGGGTGTTTCTGACGTCGCTGACGGCGCCGGCAGCACCGCGACCGCCACAAAGCGCCGCCGAGGTGGCACCGGGCTGTCCGCGATGCTGCTGCCCGAGCTGCAGAGCCTCGCCGCTTCCCTCGGCATCTCCGGCACCGCCCGGATGCGCAAGGGTGAGCTGATCACCGCCATCACGGAGCGCCAGGGCGGCGGCCAGGCCGCCGAGTCCGCGCCCCGTCCGCGGGTCCGGGAGGCCGCTGCGGCCGCCGCACCCGTGGTCGCGACCGCTCCGGTCGTGTCGGCCCCGGTCGTCGAGGCCCCGGCCGCCCCGGTCGCCGCTCCTGTCGAGGCGCCGCAGACCGCTGCCGTGCAGCCGGAGACGGCTCCGGCCGAGGGTGGCAGCCGGCGTAACCGGGAGCGCAACAACGCCCCCCGCGAGTCGGCTCCGGTCGTCGAGGCGACCCAGACCGCGACGCAGACGGCCCCGGCCGCGCCCGCGCCCGCCGAGGGCACCGAGCAGCGCACCGAGCGGCCCGAGCGCGAGCGGGGCGACCGCAACAACCGCGACCGCGGTGACCGCGACAGCCGCCGCCGTGACGGACAGAACAACCAGCGTGACGACCGTGGCCCGCGGGACGACCGTGGCCCGCGCGATGACCGTGGCCCGCGCGATGACCGTGGCCCGCGGGACGATCGCGGCCCGCGGGACGACCGTGGTCCGCGCAACAGTGACCAAGCTCACGACGATGACGACAACGACGGCGATGGCAGCCGCCGCAGCCGTCGCAGCCGGTTCCGCGACCGTCGTCGCGGCCGCAACGACCGCGACGGCAACGAGGGCGGTCAGCGCGACACCGGCGGCCGCGAGCCGCACGTCAGCGAGGACGACGTCCTGGTCCCGGTGGCCGGCATCCTCGACGTGCTCGACAACTACGCGTTCGTGCGGACGACCGGCTACCTGTCCGGCCCGAACGACGTCTATGTGTCGATGTCGCAGGTCAAGAAGCACGGGCTGCGCCGCGGTGACGCGGTCACCGGCGCCGTGCGGGCCGCCCCGCGCGACGGCGAACAGCGCCGCGACAAGTACAACCCGCTGGTCCGGCTCGACACGATCAACGGCATGGAGCCCGACGAGGCCCGCCGGCGTCCCGAGTTCTACAAGCTCACGCCGCTCTACCCGCAGGAGCGCCTGCGGCTGGAGACCGAGCCGCACATCCTGACCACCCGGGTCATCGACCTGGTCATGCCGCTCGGCAAGGGTCAGCGTGCGCTGATCGTGTCGCCGCCCAAGGCCGGTAAGACGATGGTGCTGCAGGCGATCGCCAACGCGATCACCCACAACAACCCCGAGTGCCACCTGATGGTCGTGCTGGTCGACGAGCGGCCCGAAGAGGTCACCGACATGCAGCGCACGGTCAAGGGCGAGGTCATCGCGGCCACGTTCGACCGGCCGCCGCAGGACCACACCACGGTCGCCGAGCTCGCCATCGAGCGGGCCAAGCGGCTGGTCGAGCTGGGTCACGACGTGGTCGTGCTGCTCGACTCGGTGACGCGACTCGGACGGTCGTACAACCTGGCCGCGCCGGCCTCCGGCCGGATCATGTCGGGTGGTATCGATTCGACCGCGCTCTATCCGCCGAAGCGGTTCCTCGGTGCGGCGCGCAACATCGAGAACGGTGGCTCGCTCACCATTCTCGCGACCGCGCTGGTCGAGACCGGTTCGATGATGGACACGGTGATCTTCGAGGAGTTCAAGGGCACGGGTAACGCCGAGCTCAAGCTCGACCGCAAGATCGCCGACAAGCGGACGTTCCCGGCCGTGGACGTGCCCGCCTCGAGCACGCGTAAGGAGGAGATCCTGCTCGGCAAGGAGGAGCTGGCGATCGTCCACAAGCTGCGCAAGGTGCTGCACTCCCTCGATTCGCAGGCCGCACTCGACCTGCTGCTCGACCGGCTCAAGCAGACCCGTACGAACGTCGAGTTCCTGATGCAGATCGCGAAGTCGACGCCCGGCGAATAAGTGCCTTTCGATACGGCCTCACCGCAAAGGTGAGGCCGTATCTTTTTGTCCGGACTTTGTCGCACAGCATGTGTGATAAGCCGCACTCCACCGTGCCAACCTCCGAAAGCACTTCAGCATCGCGCTTTGGGAGGCTCTCGATGAACGTGCCGGGCTACCGCGACCATCCGGTCGAACCATGGGACCGGATCGCACCAGCGGATCCGGCCGAGGCCGAGGACTTCCTCCGCCGCTGCTACGCCGAAAACCCGCGACTCGGGCCGGTCGAACCGCGACTGGCGATCGTACGGGCGCAGATCGCGGCCACCGGCACCTACGTCCACACCGTCGACGAACTCGGCCACGGCGCGAAGATGGCCTGGCGCAACGCGAGCCGCTGCATCGGCCGGCTCTACTGGAAGAGCCTGCTGGTGCTCGACCGGCGCCGGGCCCGCACCGCCGACGAGATCTTCTCGCTGCTCGTGCACCACCTGCGGGCGGCCGGCGACGGGCCGATCCGACCGGTGATCAGCATCTTCGCGCCGGCTACGCCGGGACGGCCGTTCGCCCGGGTCCGCAACGAGCAGCTGATCCGCTATGCCGGTTACCGGGGCACGAACGGGTGCCCGGCCGGCGATCCCCGCCAGGTCGACTTCACCGAGGCCATGCAGGGGTTCGGGTGGCACGGCAAGGGCGAGCACTTCGATGTGCTGCCGCTGGCCATCGAGACGCCGGAGGAGGGGCTGCGGCTCTACGAACTGCCGGAGCGGGCGATCCGGGAGGTGCCGATCACCCATCCCGAGTACGCGTGGTTCGCCGAGTTGGGGCTGCGGTGGCACGCCGTACCGGCGATCAGCAACATGCGGCTGTCGATCGGCGGCGTCAACTACCCGCTCGCGCCGTTCAACGGGTGGTACATGGGAACCGAGATCGGCGCCCGCAACCTGGCCGACGCCGACCGCTACGACATGTTGCCGACGATCGCGGCGCGGCTGGGCCTGGACACCAGCCGTGAGTCGACGCTGTGGCGCGACCGGGCCCTGGTCGAGCTCAACCGGGCGGTGCTGCACTCGTTCGAGCAGGCCGGGGTGCGGATCAGCGACCACCACACGGAGTCGCAGCGGTTCCTGGCCCACATGCGCAGCGAGGCCAAGGCGGGGCGGCCGGTGCCCGCCGACTGGACCTGGATCGTCCCGCCGATGTCGGGCGCCCTCAGTCCGCTCTACCACCGCTATTACGAGGAGATGGACCTGCGACCGGCTTTCTATCCGGACGCCGAGGCGTCAGGGTTTTGAGGTGCTGACCAGGGTGGCGGCGACCCACGGGCCGCCGTACCACATGCGCCAGCCGAGCGGCCGCAGCGTCGTCGACAGGCCGCGCTCGACCAGGTGGGTGCGGTAGTCCGGGGCCGCGTTGATGTCGGCGATCACCAGCCGGCCGCCCGGCCGCAGCACCCGCAGTGCCTCGTCGAGAGCGCGCAGGCGGCCGGCCGCCGGCTGGATGTTGTGGATGGCGAGGCTGCTGACGACCAGGTCGAAGGACTCGTCGGGGTAGGGGAGCGCGGTCATGTCGGCGGTGTCGAGGCGGACCCGGCCGGAGACGCCGGCCGCCTCGGCATTGGCCCGGGTGACCTTCTCGGCGTTACCCGACTGGTCGGCCGAGCGCCAGAGGTCGGCACCGCTCGCCCGCCCGGTGGTGAGCCGCTGGGCGACCGCGATCAGCACCGCGCCGCGGCCGCAGCCCATGTCGAGGGCGTGCTCGTCGCCGCGCAGGGCCAGCCCGTCGAGCACCTCACCCCAGACCGCGAACTTGCCCCGCCGGGTGGCGTGCAGGTAGAGCAGGGTGCTGGCCGCGAAATAGACGGCGAAGAACAGCGGCCACAGGCCGACGATCCAGCCGCCCAGGGCGAAACCGATGATGCCGGCGGCCAGCATGAGCAACGAGGCGATGGTCAGTCCAATGAGGAACGGCGGAGCGTCGAAGCCGTAACGGGGACGGGACATCGTGAACTCCTACGCGAACTCGTTGACCGCGAAATCGTCCCGGTGGCGCCAGGACGCCTCGGTGCGTACGTGTCCCGCGCGCACCCATTTGAGCACCTTGTGGGAGAACTCGGCGGCCGGGATGCGGCCGGCCACCCGCAGAACGTAGCCCTCCGAGGTCTCGGCGTCGCGCCGAGCCGCCCAGGCCGCCCGCGCCTCGGAGATGCTGGCGCCCCGGAAGAGCACCGGGACCACCGGCAACTCCAGCCGCTGGGCCCAGTCGACGGTGTCGTCCCAGCCGAGCAGCGTGTCGGTCTCGTCCCAGATGCCGAAGACGATGAAGACACCGGGCAGATCGTGGTAGGCGATGGAGCGGCGCGCCCACATCGATTCGCCGCAGACCCGCCAGTCATCGGGGATCCGGTGTGCGGTCATCGCCCAGAGCGCCTTGGCCGGCCGGTCCCACGGCTGGGTGCCGGAATCGAGGGAGCGGGCGTACATCTCGTCGCGGGTGAAGGTGAGGTTGCCGCCGTCGAGCTTCTCGGTCACGACCAGCTCACCGTCCAACCACGACAGATCGTTCTGGATGCGGTCGTCCTTCGTCGCGCCGGGCGAGTCGGGCAGATGGTATGTCCGCGGATACTTCAACTAGAAGTCCCCCTCCGCGACCTGGAAGACGGTCAGACCGAGCTCACGCCACATGCGTACCACCTGACGGCGGTCGTCGAAAACGCCGACTATCCGCCAGCGTTCGCGGATCTCGGCCTCGAAGAGCTCCCGCTTGACGATCGCGTCCTTGCGGTTGTCGCCCGGTGGCCGCATGAAGAGTCCTTCGTACGGCACGCCCACGAAAAGGTCCAGCCAGGCCTCGGTCTCGGCGCGAGCCTCGTCGTCGCGGCCGGTGCAGAACACGATCGCGTTGCCGGCCGCGTGCATCGCCCGGACCGCCTCGATCACGGCCGGATTGGGCGCGTCGAAGCCGACCTGCTGCCAGGCGTAGGGGCTGCGGTCGCCCATCAGCGCGACCGTGCCGTCGATGTCGACCAGCACCGCCGGCGGCAGTTCGGGATCGGGGTGGTAGCCAATTATGCCGGGGTCGGCTGGGTCTATATACGGCACCGGCAGGGGCAGGTTGCGCCCGGCGAGGTACCGGTCGTGCATGCGGCGGATGTTGCGCTCCCCGACGCGTACGTCGGAAGGCCGCGCCGCATCGCGGCGCAGGCACTCCTCCAGCGGCACCTCGGTGAGGTCGTGCACCTCGAACGTCGCGCCGAAGCGGGCGGCGAGCACGGCCCACTCGCGGACGGTCGAGCCGCGCAGGTTGGTGTCGTCGACGATGACGTCGGCCCGCTGGGCCAGCAGCGCCTCGACCGCCATCCGCTGGATGTGGGTGACCTGGCCCTCGGCCGTCTCGGTGAACAGCCGCCGCCCGTGCAACATCAGCCGCAGGTCGTCGCGGTTGACCCGGAGCACCCGCGGCTGCAGTTTGCGGGCGAAGGTGGTCTTGCCCGACGCGGGCAGTCCACGGGTGATGAGCAGTCTGGTCATTGAAGTCCGATTTATGCAGCGGGGAATGCGGCGAGCACCGCTCACGTTATCGACCTTGCACTACCGATTTTCGGTCGGCACGTGTCACGTGGCAGACTGGTACATCGGCCGGCAACCGGTTCCGGTTCACGCTCGAGTCCACCGCCCTGGCGGGGCGGCGAGGCGTTGACGGCGACCCGGCGACCACATCACTGAGAGGGACCGAGAAACCATGAAGAGCGGCATCCACCCGGAGTACACCTCGACCGAGGTCATCTGCTCCTGCGGCAGCACCTTCACCACCCGGAGCACCGCCAAGGGCGACGAGATCCGCGTCGAGACCTGCAGCGCCTGCCACCCGTTCTACACCGGCAAGCAGCGCGTCCTCGACACCGCCGGCCGGGTCGCGAAGTTCCAGGCCAAGTACGCGAAGGTCAACGCGGCCAAGAAGAAGTAACCGCTTCGACGGCGCCCGCCCCTGCGAAAGGGGGCGGGCGCCGTTCGCGTATCGGGAGATAACTTTGAGTAACGATCGGCTTACCACTCTTCTAGCGGAGTACTCGGACCTGGAAAAGCGGATGGAGGATCCGTCCATCCACGCCGACCAGGCCCTCGTGCGCCGCGTCGGGCGCCGCTTCGCCGAGCTGGCGCCGATCTATGCTGCCCACGCCGAGCTCGAGGCGGCCCGGGCCGACCTGGTCGCCGCCCGCGAACTGGCCGCCGAGGACCCGGCGTTCGGCGCCGAGGCCGACGCGGTCGCGGCCACGCTGGCACCGCTGGAGGAAAAGCTCGGCGAGATGCTGATCCCGCGCGACCCGAGCGACGCCAAGGACGTGATCATCGAGATCAAGGCGGGCGAGGGCGGCCAGGAGTCGGCGCTGTTCGCGGGCGACCTGCTGCGCATGTACACGCGCTACGCCGAACGGCACGGCTGGATCGTCGAGGTGATCGACTCGCAGGAGTCGGACCTCGGCGGGGTCAAGGACATCTCGGTCGCGGTCAAGACCAAGGGTGTGCCCGAGGGCGGCCACGGCGTCTGGTCCCGCATGAAATGGGAGGGCGGCGTGCACCGCGTCCAGCGGGTGCCGGTGACCGAGTCCCAGGGCCGCATCCACACCTCGGCGGCCGGGGTGCTGGTACTGCCCGAGGCCGAGGACGTCGACATCCAGATCGAGCCGGGCGACCTGCGGATCGACGTGTTCCGGTCGTCCGGGCCGGGCGGCCAGTCGGTCAACACCACCGACTCCGCGGTGCGGATCACGCACCTCCCGACCGGCACGGTCGTCAGCTGCCAGAACGAGAAGAGCCAGCTGCAGAACAAGGAGTCGGCGCTGCGCATCCTGCGCTCCCGCCTGCTGGCCATCGCCCAGGAGGAGGCCGACGCGGCGGCGTCCGACTCGCGCAAGGCCCAGGTGCGTACGGTCGACCGCTCGGAGCGCATCCGCACGTACAACTTCCCGCAGAACCGGATCACCGACCACCGGATCGGTTACACGGCTTACAACCTCGACCTGGTGCTCGGCGGCGAACTCGACGCGGTGCTCGACGCGCTGGGCGAGGCCGACCGTCAGGCCCGCCTGGCCGGTGGCACGGAGCTCAGCCGACGGCAGTGACCTCGAGGCCGTCCGGGCGCGCGCAGACCAGATAGCCGGGCGTGCTCTGGCAGCCGAAGTGCACGACCTCCCTGATCGTGCCGAGCAGGTAGCTCGCGCCGGTGTCGAGGTCGAACTGGGTCACCGAGCTCAGGTGGTAGTCGCCGGCCACGACGCCGACCAGCAGCACCGCCCCGGCGGGAATGCTGCCGGTCCAGGTCGGCTCGCCGCGGACCACGTCGCCGACGCCGCGGCCGGTCGCCGAGTCGACCAGTTGGTAAGGGCCGAGCGACCCCGCCCCGTTGCCCAGGAAGCGGCCGTTGGCCACCGGCCACATGCCGCTGAGGTCGGATCGCCGCCAGAGGGGCCGCCCGGTGGCCGGATCGCGCCCGACCAGGCCGGTCGCCTCCATCGAGCAGAGCACCTTGCCGCAGTCGATCACGAAGCCCTCGGAGTGCCAGAGCTCCTGGAAGTCGTCGAGCCGATAGACCGTCGACTCGTTGCTCTCGTTGTCGGCCCGCGAGACCACCAGCCGGTCGCCGATCACCGCGAGGCTGGCGTAGACCCCGCTGTCGTCGATGCGGGGCCACTGCCCGCTCACCCGGCCGGAGTGCAGGGTCGAGCCGTCGGCGTAGTCGAGCACGGTCAGCATGCCGGACGGGTCGCCGAGCACGAGGCGGGTCGGCCGGCCGCCGGCGTCGGCAACGGCGACGGCCCAGACGTTGACGTCGTGCACGGGCGTGCTCCAGCGGGTGACGCCGTCGCGCAACCCGACCACCCGCAGACGGGTCAGGCTGCCCTGGCCGTCGCTCTCGCCGAGCAGCACCGATCCCGGATAGGTCTCGATCGCGTCGCCGGGCATCGTCCACAGCGCGCGGCCGGTGCCGGCGTCGCGGGCGACCGTGCTGCTCGTGTTGGTCTGGACCATGAACGTGCCGTCGTCCTGGGGGACGCGGACGTCGTAGGTGGTTTCCGGAATGACCAGCACACCGCCGACCACCGGACGCAGCGGGACCGTCTCGTCGCCGGCCGGCACGGCCCAGCGCTTGCGGCCGGTCGCCAGGTCGTACGCCGTGAGCGTGACGCCGCCGTCCTGGCGCTGGCCCGCATAGAGGGTCGTCTCGTCGAGCTCCATCGAGTCGCCCTCGCCGTAGGCGGTGCTCCACAGCGGCCGCACGGCGTGCCGCACCGACGGGGTCGACCCGGTGACGCCGAGCACCGTGAGCACCGTGAGCACCGCGACCGTGGCCTGGCGGATCAGCCGCCGGTCGAACCGGACCGGCGGAACCGGTGGCGGGGTCTCCCCGTCGCGCGTGAGCTCCCCCAGCTCGATCACGGTCATCTCGTCGGGCTGCGATTGGCTGCCGCGGCCGCCAGTGCCGCGCTCAGCGTGCGACCGTTGACACCGATCTCGGACCAGCCGGCGGCCAGCCCGATCGGGGTGCCGGGGACCAGGATCTGCCAGTTTTCCGCGTTGGTGGCGGCGGTGATGCGGCGCGACACCTCGGCCGCCTGGGCCGGTCCGGCGCCGGGCAGCAGCACCACGAACTCGTCGCCGGCGAACCGGGCCACGAAGTCGCCCCGGCGCATGACCCGGTTGAGGACGCCGGCGATGCGCTGGAGCACCAGGTCGCCACAGTGCCGGCCGTGCCGGGCGTTGACCGCGGTGAAGCCGATCAGGTCGCACACCCCGATCGCGGCCCGCTCGCCGCGCTCCAGCATGTCGCCCACATAGCGCTCGAGCTGGCGGCGGTTGGGCAGGCCGGTCAGGGGGTCGGTGAGGGTCTCGTCGCCGTACCGGTCGGCGTCGCGCTGGGTCTCCTGGGCGTCGAGTCGGGCCGCCACGCCGTCGAGGTAGCCGTCGCGGAGCTGATCGATGCGCTGGGCGGTCAACCGGAACGCGTACCGGTCGGCGGCGTGCGCGGCGGCGTGATCGCCCGCCGCGGCGTGGCAGATGCTGCGTAATCGGGCCGGCTCGGCCGCGCCCAGCACCTCGGGGGAGACCGGCACCGAGTCGAGCATGCTCAGTGCCCGCTCCGGCTTGCCGGCCGCGATCGCCAGGCAGACGTTGCCCAGGTGCTGCAGGTCGCGGGCGCGCACGCTGTCGCCCCCGCCGGTCAGCCAGCCGGCCGCGTCGGCCTCGGTGTCCTCGCCGAGCGCCTCGCGGCGGGCGAGGGCATAGCCGTACGCCGTGCGGCTGCTCGGCCGCATGCGGTCGGTGCCGATCGCGACGTAGCGGATCAGCTCGGCCTCGATGTCGCGCAGCACCCGCAGGCAGCCGTCGGTGTCGCCCTGGTGGTCGAGCCAGACCGCGCTGCGCAGCCGGATGCCGGGCGCCGCGAAGAGCTCGGGGGACAGGCCGACCGCCGCGCCGACCTGTCGGGCCTGCTCGATCGCGGTCAGCGCCTGGCCGTGAAAGCCCAGGTAGGAGTAGGCCATGGCGAGGTCGTGCCAGCCCCAGGCGGTTTCCGAGTCGCTCTCCGGCACCGCGGCCAGCGCCCGGGAGGCCTGCACGAGATGGGTGACGCCGCGGTCGAGGTTGCGCTGAAGATAGGCGCCGAGCGCGGCGAACGCGTGCATCTGGCCGCGCAGATAGGGATCGGGGAGCTCACGGACGGCGTTGGACGCGATCGACATCGCCGTCGCGAGCTCGGCGACCCGGCCCAGGTTGATCAGGGCGCCGAAGCGCTGGACCGACGCGTAGGCCCGCGTGGTCGGGTCGGTGACGGCCGCGAGCACCCCGTCGAGGATCGGCAGGGCTTCCGCCGAACGCCCGTCCTGCTGCAGGTGCCCGGCCTGCCGCAGCTCCTCGACGTGTTCCGCGAGCTGGTCCAACCAACTCAACGCCTCGCCTCCCAAGACCCGGCCGGTCGCCGGCGCGACCGACGATTGATGATTATGCCGTGGACCCGGACAGCGAACACACCTCCCGACCTTTGGTACGCATCCGCCTGAGCCCGATCGTCGCGGCCGCCACCGACGAACTCGCCGAGGCGGGCGTCGCATCACCGCGGGTCGATGCCGAGCTGATCGCCGCGCACGTTCTCGAGGTGCCGCGCGGTCGCCTCGCGCTGATCGAATCGCTGCGGCCGGACCAGCTGCACCGATTCACCATGCTGGTGGGCGAGCGGGCCCGCCGGATCCCGCTGCAGCACCTGCTCGGCACCGCCGCCTTCCGGCATCTGGAACTGGCGGTCGGCGACGGCGTCTTCGTGCCCCGGCCGGAAACCGAGCTGCTGGCCGGCTGGGGCATCGAGCGGACGCCGCCGGGCGGCGTCGTGGTGGATCTCTGCAGCGGTACGGGGGCGATCGCGCTGTCCGCGGCCGACGAGAGCAAGGCCGCGCGGGTGATCGCCGTCGAGCGCTCCCCGGTGGCGATCGACTACCTGCGGCGCAACGCGATCCCGTTCCCGTCGGTCGAGGTGGTCGAGGGCGACGTCACCGACCCGGCGCTGCTGACCGACTCGCTTCTGGCCGCCGAGCACGGCGCGGTCGACGTGGTGCTGTGCAACCCGCCGTACGTGCCGGACGGCACCGAGGTGCCGCCCGAGGTGGCCGACCACGACCCGGCCGAGGCGGTGTTCGGCGGCGCCGACGGGCTGGCGGTGATCCGGCCGGTGATCGCGCTGGCCGCGACCCTGCTGAAGCCGGGTGGATTCGTCGGCATCGAGCACGACGACGTGCACGGCGACGCGGTCCCCGATCTGCTGCGGGCGGACGGCCGGTTCGCCGAGGTGACCGCGCACCTGGACCTCAGCGGGCGGCCACGGTTCGCGACGGCCCGGCGCACGTGATGCGTACGGCGCGCCACATGGCAGACTGCATCTCGTGATGCTCTACGACTGCCGTACCACCGCGGACCGCGATCGCGGCATCGCCGCCGCCGTCGAGGCGGTCAAGAGCGGCGAGCTCGCGGTGTTCCCCACCGACACCGTGTACGGCATCGGCGCCGACGCGTTCACCCCGCACGCGATCACCGCGCTGCACCACGCCCGCAGCGTGACCCGGCAGGTGCCGCCGCCGGTGCTCGTCGGCTCCCGCCACACGCTGGACGGACTGGTCTACTCGCTGCCCAAGGCGGCCCGGGAGCTGGCCGACGCGTTCTGGCCGGGCGCGTTGACGCTGCTGGTCGAGCACTCGCCGAGCCTCCAGTGGGACCTCGGCGACACCGGCGGCCAGGTCGCCGTGCGCATGCCGCTGCACCCGGTGGCGCTCGAGGTGCTGCGCGAGGTCGGGCCGATGGCGGTCACCACGGCCAACAAGATCGGCCAGCCCGCGCCCAGGACGGCCGAAGAGGCGCGCGAGCAGATGGAGTACGCCGTACGCATCTATCTCGAGGCCGGACCGGCTTCCGACCCGACGCCGAGCACGTTCGTCGACGTGAGCGGCGACGTCCCGCGGGTCCTGCGGGCCGGTGCGATTCCCCTGGAGAAACTCCGCGACGTGGTGCCCGACCTCCTCGCCGCGGAGGAGTGAACGTGGCGCCGTTCACCGTCCTGCACGTCTGCATGGGCAACATCTGCCGCTCGCCGATGGCCGAGCGGCTGCTCGACCGGGCGGTCCGCGACCGGGTCGGGCCGGTCGGCGCCGATCTGGTGCGCAGCGTGAGTGCGGGCACCGGCGGCTGGCACGAGGGCGAGGAGATGAACCCGCCCGCCGCCCGCCAGGTGCGCGGCCGGGGCGGTTCGATCGACGGCTTCGAGGCCCGCAAGCTGCGCGGCGACTTCCTCGACGACGCCGACCTGATCCTGACCGCGACCGCCGACCAGTACGACTACGTGGTCGCGCTGCGGCCCGAGGCGGCCGAGCGCACGTTCGTGCTCGGCGAGTTCGGCCGGCTGATCGGCGCGCTCGACGTGTCCGGGTTGCCGCCCGCCGGGGCCGACGCCGAGGCGGTGCGGGCCCGGGGCGAGGCGATCGTCGCCGCGGTGGCCCGGCTGCGCGACGGCGACGGCCCGCGGCCCGGCGACGACCTCGACGACCCGTGGGGCCGCGGCGACCAGACGTTCCTGCGCATCGGCGACGAGATCGAGGACACGACGGTCCCGTTCGCCGGGCTTCTCCTGCCGTGACCGGCCGCATCGTCGTTCCCGACGAGGCGGGCCTCCGGGAGGCCGCCGATCTGCTGCGGGCCGGGTCGGTCGTGGCGTTCCCCACCGAGACCGTCTACGGACTGGGCGCGGACGCCTTCTCGGAGAAGGCCGTCGCCGAGATCTACCGGCTCAAGAACCGTCCCTCGTGGAACCCGCTGATCGTGCACGTCCCGTCCGCCGAGGCGGCCCGTTCGCTGGTGATGGAGTGGCCGGCGGTCGCCGGCGAGCTGGCGGCCCGGTTCTGGCCGGGGCCGCTGACGATGGTTTTCCAGCGGACGGACACCGCGACGCTCGCTGTCCGGGTGCCCGCCCACCCGGTCGCGCTGCGTCTGCTCGTGGCGTGCGGGTTGCCGCTGGCCGCGCCGAGCGCCAACCGCTCCGAGAGCATCTCGCCGACGACGGCCGAGCACGTGCTGCGCAGCCTGCCCGACGTTCCGCTGGTGCTCGACGGCGGGCCGAGCTCGTGGGGCATCGAGTCGACCGTGCTCGACCTGACCACCGACCCGCCGACTCTGCTGCGGCCGGGCGCGCTCGGGCTGCGGGCGATCCGCGAGGTCACCGGTCGGATCGCGCTGCCCGGCGACGGTCCGGCCGACGGGACCGCCCGTCCATCCCCCGGGATGAGCCGGCGCCACTACGCGCCGCGGGCCCGCGTGATCCTCACCCGCGAGGTCGGCGAGGTGGACGACGAGACCGGCGTGCTCGGCTTCTCCACAGAAACCGGCAAAAACCGGGAACTGCTGTCGGCCGACCCGCGCGAGTACGCCGCCGACCTCTACGCCGCGCTGCATCGGCTCGACGACGCCGGGGTGGCGACGATCCTCGTGCAGGAGCCGCCGGACACCGAGGACTGGCTGGCGATCCGCGACCGGCTCAAGCGGGCGGCCGCGGTCTAGAGCCCGGCGTCTCCGCTCCGCGGGCGATGTTGCGGGCCATCCCGTTGAACACGATCCCGTGGAACGGCAGCACCGACGCCCAGTAGGCGTGCCCGGCCAGCCCGCGGGGCAGGAACACCGCCCGCTGCCGGTAGACGCTGGCCCGGTCGCCGTCCGGTTCGGCCGACATCTCCAGCCAGGCCCGGCCCGGCACCCGCATCTCGGCCCGCAGGCGCAGCAGCTTCCCGGGCACCAGCTCCTCGACCCGCCACCAGTCGAGCGCCTCGCCGATCCGGAGGTGGTGCCGGTCGCGGCGGCCGCGGCGCAGCCCGACCCCACCGACCAGTCTGTCCAGCCATCCGCGGACGGCCCAGGCGAGGGGGAACGAGTACCAGCCGTTGTCGCCGCCCACGCCCTCGATCACCCGCCACAGGTCGGCGGCCGGGGCGGACACCTCGCGGCAGCGCTCGTCGACGTACATGCTGCCGCCCGACCAGTCCGGGTCGCTGGGCAGCGGCTCGGCGGCGGCGTCCCAGGCGGCGGCGGTCGACCAGCGGGTCTCCACGTTGGCGTCCCGGACGCGGCCGAGCGCCAGGCGCACCGCCTCGTCGAAGCCGATGGGAGGGGCCTGGTCGGGGAGGTACGCGTCGAGGTCGTGCTCGTGGGCGACCGCCTCGTGCACCAGGCTGGCGACCAGCGGGCGGGCGATCGCGTTCGGCACCGGCGTGATCAGGCCGACCCAGTGCGCGGAGAGCCACGGGCTCAGCGGCCGAAGCGGGACGATGTGGCGCGGGCGCAGGCCGGCCACCCGGGCATAGCGGCGCATCATCTCGGCGTAGGTGAGCACGTCCGCCCCGCCGATGTCGAAGGCCCGGCTCACCTCGGGCGGCAGCGTCGCGGCCGCGAGCAGGTAGCGCAGGACGTCCCGGACGGCGATCGGCTGGATCCGGTTGGTCACCCAGCGCGGCGTCACCATGACCGGCAGCCGCTCGGTCAGATAGCGCAGCATCTCGAACGAGGCCGAGCCGGAGCCGATGATCACCGGGGCACGCAGCACGGCGGTCGGCACCCCGCTCCCGAGCAGGATCCGGGCCACCTCGGACCGGGACCGCAGGTGGGGCGACGGCCGGTCGCCCGGTGGCGGTTCGGGGCCGCCGAGATAGACGATGCGGTGGACGCCGGCCGCGCGGGCCGCGGCGGCGAAGTTGCGGGCCGCCTGCCGGTCGAGCGCCTCGAAGTCGCCGCGGCCGAGCGAGTGCATCAGGAAGTAGGCGACCTCGATGCCGTCGAACGCCGGCACCAGCGACGCCGGGTCGGCCAGGTCGCCCCGGACGATCTCCGACTCGCGGGCCCAGGGCATGTCGCGCAGGCGGTCGGGGCTGCGCGACAGGCAGCGCACTTCGTGGCCGGCTTCCAGCAGCCGGGGCGTCAAACGGCCGCCGATATAGCCGGTCGCGCCGGTGACCAAGCAACGCATAACGGTGACTGTGCCCTGGAGCAGCGGATTTACGCCATATGCTCGACACCAGGCAGCGTTGCCACAGCTGGGGAGGGCGCGTGGACTCGACCTTCTGGGGGCCGGACTTCGCGGAACTCGAGCGCGACGATCCGGAGATCGCCCGTGTGCTCCTCGACGAACTGGGCCGGCAGCGCGGCGGCCTGCAGCTTATCGCCAGCGAGAACTTCACGTCGCCGGCGGTGCTGGCGGCGCTCGGCTCGACGCTGGCCAACAAATATGCCGAGGGCTATCCGGGCCGGCGCTACTACGGCGGCTGTGCCCAGGCCGACCGAGCCGAACAGCTCGCGATCGACCGGGCCACGCTGCTCTTCGGCGCCGAGCACGCCAACGTGCAGCCGCACTCGGGCGCCTCGGCCAATCTCGCCGCCTACGCCGCGCTGGCCGAGCCGGGCGACACCGTGCTGGCCATGGAGCTGCCGCACGGTGGGCACCTGACCCACGGCAGCCGGGTCAACTTCTCCGGCAAGTGGTTCCACCCCGTCGGCTACCGCACCGCGCCGGACACCGGGCTGATCGACTACGACGAGGTGCGCGACCTCGCGCTGGCCCACCGGCCCAAGCTGATCATCTGCGGCGCCACCGCCTACCCCCGGCTGATCGACTACGCGGTGTTCCGCGCGATCGCCGACGAGGTCGGGGCCTACCTGATGGTCGACGCCGCGCACGTGATCGGCCTGGTCGCCGGCGGCGCGATCCCGTCGCCGGTCGAGCACGCCGACGTGGTCACCTGCACCACCCACAAGGTGCTCCGCGGGCCGCGCGGCGGCATGATCCTCTGCCGGGCCGAGCTGGCCCGGCGGATCGACAAGGCCGTCTTCCCGTTCAGCCAGGGCGGTCCGATGATGCACGCCATCGCGGCCAAGGCGGTCGCCTTGCGCGAGGCGGGGCGCTCGCGCTTCCAGTGGTACGCGCGGCAGATCGTCGACAATGCCCGGACCCTGGCCGCCGGACTGGCCGCCGAGGGGATGCGGCCGTTGACCGGCGGCACGGACAACCACTTGGTCCTGGCCGACCTGCGCGAGCTGGGCGTGTCCGGTTGCGACGCCGAACTGCGCTGCGAGCGGGCCGGCATCACGCTCAACAAGCACGCCCTGCCGTACGACCCGGAGCGGGCCGCGGTGACCTCGGGCGTGCGTCTGGGTGCGCCGGCGGTCACCACGCAGGGCATGGGCGAGGCGGAGATGCGTACGATCGCAGGGTTGATAGGCGCGGCCGTCCGCGCCGATCCGCAGACCGAGGGTGGTGCTCGCGCCCTGCGCGAGCTCGCCGGGCAGACCCGCGCCCTGGTCGATCGCTTTCCCGCTTACGCCGCCAGGCAGGATGTCATGGCATGACCGCCCGCACCGAGCCGCAGCAGCCGCACCAGACGACGGCGTGCCAGGCGAGGGCCGGAACGGCATGCCCAGGGAGGACAGAATGACCGACCCCGACGTCACGCTCGAACCCAAGGCGCCGGTTCAGGCGCATGTCGGCATCGTGCGCACGATCCTGGGCCGCGACGACGAGGACGACGACCGTCCACTGCCCGACCTCCCGCCGCTGCCGGAGGACCCGCGCTGGCGCATCGAGCACCTGCCGCTGGTCACCGCGGTCGGCATGGCGCTGGTGCTGTGCGCGTTCTCGGTCGGTTTCCTGGCCGACGGTGTGCCGGGCGCGCTCGGCGCGGCCGGCGGGGTGCTGGTCGTGTCGGCCGGGGTCACCCTGACCACGCTCGCGATCGCCTGGGCCGACGTGATCCGCCCGGAACTGGTCATGCCGGTCGGCCTGGGCGTCTACGTTGTGAAGTACGCGGCGATCGTGTTCCTGCTCTTCGCCGTGGCCGGAAGCGGCTGGAGTGGAGCCCGCCCGATGTTCTGGGGCGTGGCCGTCGGCGCCGTGCTGCTGACCGGCATGCAGGCCTGGTGGCTCACCCGGCTCGCCTCCCGGCGGGCGTCGGCCGCTCCGCCGTCCTCCAAGGACCCTGCGTAAAGGGCCAGTTCAGAGGGCGAATCCGGCAAGATCGACTTGAGGGATGATGCCCGATCCGGTGACTGGCGCGTGCCGTGCGTGGATTCGACTTGCGCCAGAGGAGTACTGTTTCGCCAATTGGCGCGGCCACCCGTCGCCCGGACAACATCGCGTTGCCCGGGGGGTGCTGCATAGGCGCCTCCTTCCGGCTGATATCTTTCTCCCAGTCATGGCCGGTCAGTTACCCCCTTCTGATGAATCCCCCGAGGACGAGATCCCGCCACCCCCCATCGATTCCGGGGCCGGCATGGCGGCGGTCAGTTATCTCATCGGGGGCATGGTCATATGGGGTGGGATCGGCTGGCTGGTGGATCACCACTTCCACACCCACGGCATCGCGTTCGGCATCGGAACGGTCGTCGGGGCTGCGGCTGGTGTCTACCTTGTTGCGCGCCGCTTCGGCGCCTGACCTGGAAGGGCTATCGTGACCGGTCAGACGATCGTTCTCGCTGAGGGCACGCCGTATTGGCCGCCGTCGGTCCACGACTTCTACGCGCCTTCGATCGCGCCGTGGGGGGCCGACGGCTACGACAACCCGTGGATCACCCGGATCACGGTGATGCTGTGGCTCTCGGTCGCCGTCATCATCCTTTACTTCCTGCTGTCCTACCGGAAGCCGCAGCTGGTTCCGACCAAGAAGCAGTGGCTCGCCGAGTCGATCTACGGCTTCGTGCGGAACAACATCTCGATCGACATGCTCGGCACCAAGGACGGCGTGCGTTTCGCGCCCTATCTGGCGACGCTGTTCACGTTCGTCTTCGTGATGAACCTGTGGGGCATCATCCCGTTCTTCCAGGTATCACCGAACGCGCACATCGCCTTCCCGGCCGTGCTCGCGGTGCTGACCTATGTGATCTTCATCGTCCAGGGTGTGAAGCGTCACGGCGCGGGCTACTTCAAGCACGCGCTGATCCTGCCCGCGCCGTGGTTCATCCAGCCGATCCTGATCCCGATCGAGTTCTTCTCGACGTTCATCGTGCGGCCGTTCTCGCTGGCCGTCCGGTTGTTCGCGAACATGTTCGCGGGCCACATGCTTCTGCTGGTGTTCACGCTCGGCGGGTTCGCGATGATCAACGCGAACGCCCTGCTCTCGCCGGTCTCGGTGCTGTCATGGATCATGACGATCCTGCTGACCTTCCTCGACTTCGCGGTCATCGCACTCCAGGCTTACGTCTTCACCGTGCTGACCGCCAGCTACATCCAGGGCTCGCTGGCCGAGGGCCACTGACCCTCCAGTTTGTCTGTAAGTCCCCGTAGTCGTCCCGCGTGACAGACACGCGAGATCTCAGGAGGAACTCCGAATGTCTAGCGTCGCCGAAGTTGTGGGTAGCACCGCTGCCATCGGTTACGGCCTTGCCGCCATCGGCCCGGGTGTCGGTGTTGGTCTGATCTTCGCCGCGTACATCCAGTCGACGGCCCGCCAGCCGGAGGCCGCGCGCATCACCCAGCCGTTCATGTGGATCGGCTTTGCCGTGGTCGAGGTTCTCGCGCTGCTCGGTATCGCGTTCGGCTTCATCTGGGCCGGCAACCCCATCCAATAGTTCTCCGCCCTCGAAGGGGGTGCACATGATTCACACCACCACCTACCTGGCCGCGGAAGAACAGATCAACCCGATCATCCCGCTCTGGCAGGAAGTCGTGCTCGGCTTCGTCGCGTTCGCGGTCGTTGCCTGGGTGTTGATGAAGTTTGTGTTCCCGCGCATGGAGGAGACCTTCCGGGCGCGTGTGGACGCGATCGAGGGTGGCATCAAGCGGGCCGAAGAGGCTCAGGCCGAGGCCAACAAGACTCTCGAGCAATACCGGGCGCAGCTGGCCGAGGCTCGCACCGAGGCCGCGCGCATCCGCGACGAGGCCCGGGCCGACGCCGAGGGCATCCGCCAGGACGTCCTCGCCAAGGCGCGGGAGGAGTCCGAGCGGATCATCCAGGCCGGCAACGAGCAGCTCGCTCAGCAGCGCGAGAGCATCCTGCGCGAGCTCCGGTCCGATCTGGGCACGCTCGCGGTCGACCTGGCCGGCAAGATCGTCGGAGAATCCCTCGCCGACGAGGCTCGCAGCCGGGGCACGGTCGAGCGCTTCATCAACGAGCTCGGTGCGGCCGGCTCGGCGGGCGGGCGGCGCTGATGGCGTCGAGCGTCAGCCGGGAGGCCCTCGCCAAAGCGTCCGAGAAGCTCACGGCGGACACCGCGAAGGTCACGGCCGCGCAGTTGGCCACGGTCGCCGACGAGATCCTGTCGGTGGCCGGCCTGCTGCGGGCCCAGCCGCGTCTGCGGCGGGCGCTGACCGATCCGGCCCGGTCGGGCGCCGACCGGGCCGAACTGCTCCGCTCGCTGCTGGCCGGCAAGCTGTCGGAGATCACAGTGGACGCGCTGGCCACCCTCGTGGGCGGCCGGTTCGGTTCGCCGTCCGAGCTTCTCGACGCGACCGAGCGCCTCGGCACCGAGGCGCTGCTCGACTCGGGCGACCGGGCCGGTGACCTCGCCGACATCGAGGACGAGCTGTTCCGGTTCGGGCAGATCGTCTCGGGCAGCGGAGAGCTGGCTGTCACGCTGAGTGACCCCGGTGCGGCCGCGTCGCGGCGGGTTAAGCTGGTGGAGGACTTGCTCAAGGGCAAGGCCAAGCCGGTCACGCTCCGCCTGGTCGAGGTGGCACTGGAAGGCTTCGGTGGCCGCAGTTTCGAGGGCTCGCTGACCCGCCTGGTCGAGATGACCGCGGCGAAGCGCGACCGCCGGGTGGCCTACGTCATCGTGGCCAAGCCCCTCACCGACAGTGAGGAGCAGGCCTTGGCGAGCAAGCTGTCCGACCTGTACGGCCGACCGGTGTCGCTGAAGATCGACGTCAACCCCTCCGTCATCGGTGGCGTCAGCGTCAAGGTCGGCGCCGACCTCTACGACGGCACGGTTCTGCGGCGACTCAACGAGGCCAAGCAGGCCTTCGCTAAATAGATATTCTTCGCACCAGGGGTTGACAGCCCCGGTGACCAGGCCCCTCGGTGGCGGCGACGTCCCGAGCTAGACAGAGAAGGCAGAGGATGGCCGAGCTGACCATCTCCTCGGACGAGATCCGGGGGGCGCTAGAGCGCTACGTCTCGTCCTACACGCCCGAGGTCTCCCGCGAGGAGGTCGGCATCGTCTCCGATGCGGGCGACGGCATCGCACACGTCGAGGGACTCCCCTCGACCATGGCCAACGAGCTGCTCGAATTCCAGGACGGCACGCTGGGTGTCGCCCTGAACCTGGACGTCCGCGAGATCGGCGTCGTGGTGCTCGGCGAGTTCACCGGCATTGACGAGGGCCAGCAGGTCAAGCGGACCGGCCGGGTCCTCTCGGTGCCGGTCGGCGACGGATTCCTCGGCCGGGTCGTCGACCCGCTGGGCAACCCGATCGACGACCGCGGCGAGATCGCCAACGAGGGCTTCCGCGAGCTCGAGCTGCAGGCGCCGAACGTCATGGCCCGGCAGCCGGTGAAGCAGCCGCTGCAGACCGGCATCAAGGCGATCGACGCCATGACGCCGATCGGCCGCGGCCAGCGCCAGCTGATCATCGGCGACCGCAAGACCGGTAAGACCACGGTCGCGATCGACACGATCATCAACCAGCGCGCCAACTGGGAGTCCGGCGACCCGGAGAAGCAGGTTCGCTGCATCTACGTCGCCATCGGCCAGAAGGCGACCACCATCGCCTCGATCCGGGGCACCCTCGAGGAGCAGGGGGCGATGGAATACACGACCATCGTCGCGGCTCCGGCGTCCGACCCGGCCGGCTTCAAATACATCGCGCCCTACACGGGCTCGTCCATCGGCCAGCACTGGATGTACGCCGGCAAGCACGTCCTGATCGTCTTCGACGACCTGACCAAGCAGGCCGAGGCCTACCGTGCGGTGTCGCTGCTGCTGCGCCGCCCGCCGGGCCGCGAGGCCTACCCGGGTGACGTCTTCTACCTGCACTCCCGGCTGCTGGAGCGCTGCGCCAAGCTCTCCGACGAGCTGGGCGGCGGCTCGATGACCGGTCTGCCGATCATCGAGACCAAGGCGAGCGACATCTCGGCGTACATCCCGACCAACGTCATCTCGATCACCGACGGCCAGATCTTCCTGGAGACCGACCTGTTCGCCTCGGGTGTCCGCCCGGCGATCAACGTCGGCACCTCGGTGTCCCGGGTCGGCGGTTCGGCACAGGTCAAGGCGATGCGCTCGGTCTCCGGCCGGCTGCGCCTCGACCTCGCCCAGTTCCGCGAGCTGGAGGCCTTCTCGGCCTTCGCGTCCGACCTGGACAAGGCGTCGCGGGCCCAGCTCGACAAGGGCGTACGCCTGGTCGAGCTGCTCAAGCAGCCGCAGTACTCGCCGTACTCGGTGGTCGACGAGGTCATCGTGATCTGGGCCGGCACCACCGGCCAGCTCGACGACGTCCCGGTCGGCGACGTGCGCCGCTTCGAGACCGAGTTCCTGCCCTGGATCAAGCGGCACCGCAGCGACACCTACACCGCGATCGAGTCCTCGGGCCTGCTCAACGACGACAACATCGAGAGCCTGAAGTCGGGCATCGACGAGTTCAAGGAACTCTTCCGCCAGGGCGACACCGGCATCAAGGTCAACGAGACCGAGGCGGCCGCGCTGGCCGACGGCCGCGAGACTCACGAGACGGTGACCCGCGAGGTTCCCCGTCCCGCGGACAAGAGCTAGTCATGGCCGGTCAGGTACAGGCCCTCCGGCGGCGCATCCGCACCGTCCGGTCGACCAAGAAGATCGCGAAGGCGCAGGAGCTGGTCGCCACCAGCCGCATCGCCAAGGCGCAGGAGCGGGTCGCCGCCTCCAAGCCGTACGCGGAGGCGATCACCCAGGTCCTGACCGCCCTGGCGTCCAACGCGACGATCGACAACCCCCTGCTGGTCCCGCGCGAGCGGGTCCGGCGGGCGGGTGTCCTGCTCATCACCAGCGACCGCGGCCTGGCCGGCGCCTACAACGCCAACGCCATCCGCACCGCCGAGCAGCTGATCTCCCGGCTGCGCGCCGACGGCAAGGAGCCGGTTCTGTACGTCGTCGGCCGTAAGGGCGTCGGCTACTACCGGTTCCGCAACCGTCCGATCGAGACCAGCTGGACCGGATTCTCCGAGCGGCCCTCCTTCGAGGACGCGAAGCGGATCGGGGACGCGCTGCTCGAGGCCTTCCTCGCGGGAGCCGACGACGCCGACGCGCACTACGGCCCGGACGGCATCCAGGGCGTCGACGAGCTGCACATCGTCAGCACCCAGTTCAAGTCGCTGATGACGCAGTCGGCCGAGGCGCACTTCCTGGCGCCGATGGAGGTCGAGGACCGGGAGGCCGAGCCCGGCCTTCGCCCGGCGTACGAGTTCGAGCCGGACGCCGACGAGTTGCTCGACGCGTTGCTGCCGAAATACCTCAACACGCGGATCTACGCGGCGTTGCTGGACTCGGCGGCCAGCGAGTCGGCATCGCGCCGACGGGCGATGAAGAGTGCGTCGGACAACGCGGACGACCTGCTCAAGCGGTACACGCGCGAGATGAACTCCGCGCGGCAGGCTGCGATCACCCAGGAAATCAGTGAGATCGTCGGCGGCGCCAACGCGCTGGCCTCGTCGGGAAGTGATGAGTGATGACTGCTACAGCTGAGCCCACCAAGACGGAGACCGGTGTCGGCCGCGTCGTCCGGGTCATCGGCCCGGTCGTCGACGCCGAGTTCCCGCGTGACGCCATGCCCAACATCTACAACGCGTTGCACGTCGACGTGACCCTCTCCGGGGGCACCAAGACGCTGACCCTGGAGGTCGCCCAGCACCTGGGTGACAATCTGGTCCGCGCGATCTCGATGCAGCCGACCGACGGTATGGTCCGCGGCGCCGAGGTCACCGACACCGGCGCGGGCATCTCGGTGCCCGTCGGCGACGTGACCAAGGGCCACGTGTTCAACGCCCTCGGCGAGGTGCTCAACGTCGACCCGTCGACCCTGGACATCCAGGAGCGCTGGGCGATCCACCGGGAGCCTCCGGCGTTCGCCGACCTCGAGCCCAAGACCGAGATGCTGGAAACCGGCATCAAGGTGCTCGACCTGCTCGCGCCGTACGTGCGCGGTGGCAAGATCGGCCTGTTCGGTGGCGCGGGCGTGGGCAAGACGGTGCTCATCCAGGAGATGATCATCCGGGTGGCCCGCAACTTCGGCGGTACGTCGGTGTTCGCCGGCGTCGGCGAGCGCACCCGTGAGGGCAACGACCTCATCCTGGAGATGGAGGAGGGTGGCGTTCTCGACAAGACCGCCCTCGTCTTCGGCCAGATGGACGAGCCGCCGGGCACCCGCCTGCGGGTCGCCCTGACCGCGCTGACCATGGCGGAGTACTTCCGGGACGTCCAGAACCAGGAGGTGCTGCTCTTCATCGACAACATCTTCCGGTTCACCCAGGCCGGTTCCGAGGTTTCCACGCTGCTCGGCCGCATGCCGTCGGCCGTGGGCTACCAGCCCACCCTGGCCGACGAGATGGGCCAGTTGCAGGAGCGGATCACCTCGGTCCGGGGCAAGGCGATCACCTCGATGCAGGCGATCTACGTGCCCGCCGACGACTACACCGACCCGGCGCCGGCGACCACGTTCGCCCACCTGGACGCGACCACCAACCTCGAGCGGTCGATCTCCGACAAGGGCATCTACCCCGCCGTCGACCCGCTGGCCTCCAGCTCGCGGATCCTGGCGCCGGAATACGTGGGTGCCGAGCACTACGCGGTCGCCCGTGAGGTGCAGCGGATCCTGCAGAAGTACAAGGACCTGCAGGACATCATCGCGATCCTCGGTATGGACGAGCTCTCCGAGGAGGACAAGGTCACGGTGCAGCGGGCTCGCCGCATCGAGCGTTTCCTCTCGCAGAACACGTACGCGGCCGAGCAGTTCACCGGCGTCCCCGGCTCGACGGTCCCGCTGAAGGAGACCATCGAAGCGTTCAAGAAGATCAGCGAGGGGGAGTACGACAACTTCCCTGAGCAGGCCTTCTTCATGTGCGGTGGCCTCGAGGACCTCGAGAAGAACGCGCACGAGCTGATGAAGGGCTGACCCCTGCGGCAGCTCGACGGGCCGCACCGATCCTCGATCGGTGCGGCCCGTTGCCGTTTCTCCGGTGGTTTTCGTCCGTTTGTACCCAATACGTGCGGTTTTACGGTATACGCCGTTGGATAGGCTTTCCCGTGCACGCTAGGTGATCAAACGGTCTACCCACGGAGATCAAGTGCCTGAGCCCTCAAGACGCCGCACCCCGCTGTGGGCGCGCCTGTGCGCGGTTTTCGGCTGCGTGCTGATGATGGCCAGCGGCGCCGCGATCGTGGCGAGCAAGCTCCTCGTGGCCCGGTACGAGAACGCGGTGCACAACCAGGACCTGTTCGGCGACACCGCCGCGGCCGACCGGCCCTCCGACATCCGGGGCCCGCTCAACATCCTGCTCGTCGGCATCGACCCGCGCGACGCCACCACCGCGCCGCTCTCCGACTCGATCATCGTGGTGCACGTGCCGGCCGGCATGGACAAGGCGTACCTCTTCTCGATCCCGCGCGACCTGCTGGTCGACATTCCGGCGTTCGACAAGACCGGGTTCCGGGGCGGTCGCTCCAAGATCAACGCGGCGATGTCGTACGGCAGCTCGGTCGGCAACGGCAAGCACGACGTCGCCCAGGGTTTCGACCTGCTCGCCAGGACGGTCTCCCAGCTCACCGGCATCCACGACTTCGACGCCGGCGCGATCGTCAACTTCGGCGGCTTCAAGAAGATCGTCGACGCGATGGACGGCGTGACGATGACGATCGACCAGAACGTGAAGTCCGAGCACCTCCAGCCCGACGGCAAACCCCGGCCGAGGTACGCGCGGTGCGCCGACAACACCTGCGCGCACCCCTATTACGGCCCTCAGGCCACCTACAAGCCCGGCACCTACCACCTGCAGGGCTGGCAGGCCCTCGACTATGTACGGCAGCGCTACGGCCTGCCCAACAGCGACTACGACCGCCAGCGGCACCAGCAGCAGTTCATCAAGGCGATGGCCCAGCAGGCGCTGAGCAAGGACGTCATCACCAACCCGGGCACGCTCGACAAGGTCCTCAAGGCGGCCGGCAGCGCGCTGATCTTCGACGGCAAGGGCCACAGCGTCGTCGACTGGGGCTTCGCCCTCAAGGGCATCCGGTCGCTGAACATGACGCTGATCAAGATGCCGGGCGAGTCGCTGTTCGACGGACGTACCTATCTGGGCGAGGGCCTGAAACCGAGCGCGACCGACTTCTTCGCCGCGGTCGGCCGCGACGACATCGGCAATTTCCTCTTCGACCACCCGGAATACCTGAACAAGGCCGGCTGATCGGGCCTGTGGCGGTCGCCACCCGCTGCTACGCGCGGTGGCTGCTCCGTTTAGACTTCACCCAATCGGTTCCCTCTCGCCGTCCGGTGGGATCTAACCAGGGAGATAGCGTGGCCAACCAGCTGCACGTGAACGTCGTAGCCGTCGAGGAGCGCGTGTGGTCCGGCGATGCCGAGATGCTCGTCGCCCGCACGACCGAGGGCGAGATCGGCGTGCTCCCCGGTCACGCCCCGCTGCTGGGCCTGCTCAAGGAGCCGTCACAGGTGAGGGTCAAACTCGCCGGCGGTGAGCAACTGACCTATGACGTGGCCGGCGGCTTCCTCTCGATCGACGCCGACGGGGTCACGGTTCTCGCCGAGAGCGCCACGCCCGCCCAGCCCGAGACCCGCTGACGGCCCGCGATGCGGGTTCTGGAAGTCTTCGGAATCTGCGTCGTCGCGCTGATCGCACTTCTCTTCGCGATCTTCTTCCGCGCCCGGCTGTTCATGCTGGGCGGCGGCACCATCCGGCTGCAGGTCCGGGTCAGCACGATGATCCCGGGCCGCGGCTGGTCCACCGGCATCGGCCGGTTCCACGGTGACGAGCTGCGGTTCTACCGCATGTTCAGCCTCGCCTTCCGCCCCAAGCGGGTCCTCGACCGGGCCGACCTCGTCATCGAGGAGCGACGGGTGCCCGAGGGGCCCGAGCGGCTCACCATGCCCGGCCACTGGATCGTGCTGCGGCTCTCGACCCGCGGCGACCAGTTCGACATCGCGATGGCCGAGTCGACGGTCACCGGCTTCCTGTCCTGGCTCGAGGCGGCCCCGCCCGGGGCGCCGGGCTCGGTGGCTCCGCGCCCGGCGATCCACCCGCGCCCCATCGACTACTGAGCGCCCGACTGCCGAGCGCCCGACTGCCGAGCGCCGGGCGGCGGGCGCCCGGACTATGAGCGCTCGGTTACATAACGCTCGCCGTCGATGACTACGGCGGGTAAGTTGCTTGCCGATGAGCGACCTTCCCGACCTCGGGCGGGCGTCCACTCTGGACGACTTCGCCGAGACCCTGCGCGGCCTCAAGACGTGGGCCGGTAACCCCTCGTTCGAGACGATCACGGCCCGGGTCAACGCGCGGCGCGCGGTTGTCGAGCAGGTCGGCAAGACGACCGTGGTCGACTGCTTCCGGGCCGGCCGCCGCCGGCTCGACGCCGAGCTGGTGGCCGCGGTCGTCGAGGCGCTGCACCCCGACCCGGGCTACGTGTCCCAGTGGCAGCAGGCACTGAGGGTGATCAGCGGCGAGACCCAGGCCGCCGCCCAGGTGCGGGTGCTCGACGCTCTGCCCCCGGACCTGCCGACCTTCACCGGGCGTTCGGCCGAGCTCGACCGGTTGCGTGACCTGGCGCGGACGGGCCAGGCGGTGGTGATCTCGGCGCTGGCCGGGATGGCCGGAGTGGGCAAGACCCAGCTGGCCGTGCACGTCGGGCACGTCCTGCACGAGGAGGAACCGTTCGAGCGGATCCTGTTCGTCAACCTGCGCGGCTTCCACCCCGACCCGGCGCAGCCGCCGGCCGACCCGGCCGCGGTGCTCGACGGCTTCCTCCGCCAGCTCGGCGTCAGCGGGCATCAGGTGCCGCACCCGGTCGAGGCCCGGGCCGAGCTGTTCCGGCGGAAGCTGACCGGGCTGCGCAGCCTCGTGGTGCTCGACAACGCCTCCGACGAGAAGCAGGTCGCGCCGCTGCTGCCCGACCTGCCCGGCTGCGTGACCCTGGTGACCAGCCGCCGCAACCTGGGGGCGCTCGACCCGGTGTCCCGCTTCGCGGTCGACGTCTTCAGCGAGGCCGAGGCCCTGCGCTATCTGGCCGCCGCGGTGCCGCGGATCCCGGTCGGCTCCGATCCTCAGGCGGCGGCCCGCATCGCGCGCCGGTGCGGCCATCTGCCGCTGGCGCTGGCCCTGGTCACCGGGCACATGCGGGCCAAACCCGGCTGGACGCTGACCGATCACGCCGACTGGCTCGACGAACGCCACGAGAACCGGCGGCTCGACTCGGAGATCGAACTCGCGCTCGAGGTTTCGTACCGGAATCTGCCCGCCGGAGGGCGGGAGTTCCTTCGCGTGATCGCCCAGCACCCGGGCCAGGATTTCGACGCCCGGGCGGCGGCCGCGCTGGCCGGCACCGACCTGCCGACCGCCGAGGTGCGGCTGCGCGAGCTGGCCTCCGACAACCTGGTGCAGTCGGCCGCCACCGGCCGTTATCAGCTGCACGACCTGGTGCGGGACTATGCGGCGGCCCGGTCGGCGGACGAGGACCGCCGGGCCGACCGGGACGCCGCGATGACCCGGCTGCTCGAGCACTATCTGGCGACCACGGCGGCGGCGATGGACCGGCTCGACCCGGCCGGCCGGACGCTCCGGCCCGAGATCCCGCCGCCCGACCTGCCCCTGCCCGATCTCGGCGAGCCGCTGACCTGGCTCGAGGCGGAGCGCCACAACCTGATCGCGTCGGTCACCTACGCGGCGGCGGCCGCCCGGGCCGGGCACGCCACCCGGATGGCGGTCGTGCTCTCGCGCTACCTGCAGGGCCGCTACAACACCGCCGCGCTGCTGGTGCACGAGGCGGCGGCCCGGGTGGCGCGGGAGGCGGGCGACGAGGTCGGCTACGCGGGCGCGCTGACCAACGCGGCCAACGCCGAGATCTTCCTCGGGCGGCACGACGCGGCGGCCCGCCGGCTCGAGAACGCGCTGCGCATTCTCGGCCGGCATGACCGGCCGGTCGACACGGCCCGCGTGCTCAACAACCTCGGCATCGCCAATGCCCGGCGCGGGCTCTACCAGGAGGCCCTCGACTTCTCCCAGCAGTCGCTGGACCGCTACCGGTTGCTGGGCGATCGCACCGGCCAGGCGCGGGCGCTGATCAACCTGGGCAACCTGGCCGGCCGCCGCGAGCAGCCGGACGCCGCGGTCGAGCATTACCGCGAGGCGCTGCTGGCCTACCGGGAGACGGGCGACCGCAACGGCGAGGCTCTCGCGCTCGGCAACCTCGGCGGCGCCGAGATGAAGCGGGAGCGGTACGACTCGGCCGAGAACTATCTGATCCGGGTGCTGGAGATCAACCGGGAGCTGCGCCGGCCGAACATCGAGGCCAACGCGCTCGACGATCTGGGCCTGCTCAGCACCCGGCGCGGCGACGGCGACCGGGCCGCCGACTACCACCGGCAGTCGCTGAAGATCTATCGCGATCTCGGCGACCGGGCCGGCGAGGCCTGCGCGCGGAACGGGCTCGGCGAGACGGCCCGGGCTCGGGGACGGTTCGAGGAAGCCCGGGACGAGCACCTGCGGGCCCTGGAGATCGCCGCCGACCCGGACGTCGACGAACGGAGCGAGCAGGCCCGCGCGCACACCGGGCTGGCCGAGGCCTGCCGGGGGCTCGGGGCGGTCGCCGAGGCCCGCGAGCACTACCTGGTGGCCGAGGGGCTGTGGACGAAGCTCGGCTCACCCCGGGCGGCCGAAATCACCGAAGCGCTCGCGTCGCTCGGCGGATAGCGTTGCCAATATGCGAATTCGGATCGTCGACGCGTTCACCGACCGGCCCTTCGCCGGCAACCCGGCCGGAGTCGTGGTTCTCGAATCGGCGTTTCCCGACGACGAGTGGATGCAGTCGGTGGCGGCCGAGGTCAACCTCTCCGAGACCGCGTTCGTGCACCCGCTGCCGCCGGGCGGAGACGCCGACTTCGCCCTGCGCTGGTTCACGCCCGCGGTCGAGGTCGCGCTCTGCGGCCATGCCACGCTGGCCACCGCGCACGTGCTGGCGCGGCCGGGCACCGTCCGCTTCGCGACCCGCCGGAGCGGCGTGCTGACCGCGACCGCGGCCGACGACGGGGCGTACACGCTCGATTTCCCGGCCGCGCCGCTCAGCCCGCTGCCGCCCGACCCCGATCTGGCCGAGCTCCTCGGCACCGAGATCGTCTCGCTGCACCACACCGGCCCGATCACCGACGACTACCTGGTCGAGCTGGTCTCCGAGCAGGCGGTCCGCGAGCTGATCCCCGACCTGGCCGGGCTGGCCGGGTTCTCGCACCGCGGCATCGTGGTGACCGGCCCCGGCGCCGACTACGACTTCGTCTCCCGCTTCTTCGGCGTGGGCGTCGGCGTGCCGGAAGACCCGGTGACCGGCAGCGCCCACACCGCGCTCACCCCGTTCTGGGCGCAGCGGCTCGGCCGCACCGAGATGGTCGGCTACCAGGCGTCCCGTCGCGGCGGTGTCGTGCGGGTCGCGCTGAAGGGCGACCGCACCCTGCTCACCGGCCACGCCGTCACCGTGATCGACGGTGAACTCAAGGCCTAGGAGGGCGGCGACGACTGGATCTCGACCTCGTAGCCCCAGTTGTCCTCCAGATAGGCGGCGTAGGTGTCGGGGCCGCCGGCGTGCGGGTGGCGGTCGGCGAAGAGCAGCGACCAGCCGTGCTCGGGAGCGTCGGTGGTGAGCCGGTCGACCTGCTCCCGGCCCGAGGCGGTGAAGGCCAGGTGGTTGAGGCCGGGCGCTCGGCGATCGTGGACGTCGCCGGTCAGGGCCGGCGACTGCTCCAGCACGATGTAGACGTCGCCGTGGCGCCACGAACGACCGGCCGGCCAGTCCTGGAACTGCTTCCAGCCCAGCTCGCCCAGCAGCCAGCCCCACGGGCCGGCCGCTGCCTGGAGGTCGGGCACCCACAGCTCGACGTGGTGCAGCATCAGGCGCCGCCCCCCGGCACCCAGGTGACGTCGCCGCCCGGGTTGGCCACCCGGGACAGGATGAAGAGCAGATCACTGAGCCGGTTGAGATATTTGGCCGGCAATTCCGAGGTCCGCGACGGCTCGGCTTCGAGGAGGGTCCAGGCCGAGCGTTCCGCTCGGCGTGCGACCGTACGCGCCACGTGCAGCAGAGCCGCACCGGGCGTGCCGCCGGGCAGGACGAAGCTGTTCAGCGCCGGAAGCGTCTCGTTGTACTCGTCGCACCAGCCCTCGAGCCGGGTGATGTAGTCCTCGGTGATCCGCAACGGGGGATAGGGCGGGTCGTCGGCGATCGGATTGCACAGATCGGCGCCGACGTCGAAGAGGTCGTTCTGCACGGTGCCGAGCACACCGCGTACGTCCTCGGAGAGCGCGCCCAGCGCGAGCGCCACGCCCAGGGCCGCGTTGCACTCGTCCGCGTCCGCGTAGGCGGAGATCCGCGGGTCGGTCTTCGCGACCTGCTCGTTGTTGCCCAACCGGGTCTGTCCGCCGTCGCCGGTCCGGGTGTAGATGCGGGTGAGATGCACGGCCATGCACCCACCCTACGGACGTTCGCCTTCCGGGCGACTCCTACCATGGCCCGCGTGGATGTGATCAGGGTCAAGGGCGGCGCACGCCTGGCCGGAGACGTGACGGTCGGCGGCGCGAAGAACTCGGCGCTCAAGCTGATGGCGGTCACGCTGCTGGCCGAAGGTCGCAGTGTGGTCGAGAACGTTCCCCGGATCACCGACATCGCGATCATGGCCGAGGTGCTGCGCCGGCTGGGCTGCCAGGTCGCGCTGGAGGGCAACCGCGCCACCATCGACGTGCCGGCCGAGCCGGGCAGCGAGGCCGACTACGACCTGGTCCGCCGCCTGCGCGCGTCGATCTGCGTGCTCGGCCCGCTGCTCGCCCGCCGCGGATACGTGCGGGTGGCGCTGCCCGGCGGCGACATGATCGGCTCGCGCGGTCTCGACATGCACATCTCCGGCCTGACCCGGTTGGGCGCCGAGATCTCCGGCGAGCACGGCTACGTGATCGCGTCGGCGCCCAAGGGCCTGCGCGGCGGCAAGATCTGGCTCGACTTCCCGAGCGTCGGCGCGACCGAGAACATTCTGATGGCGGCCGTGCTGGCGCGCGGCGTCACCGAGATCGACAACGTGGCCCGCGAGCCCGAGATCGTCGACATCTGCTCGATGCTGACCGCGATGGGTGCCCGAATCGACGGCGCCGGCACGTCCACCCTGACGATCGAGGGAGTGGATTCGCTGCGCCCGGTCAACCACACCACGGTCGGCGACCGCATCGTGGGCGGCACGTGGGCGTTCGCCACCGCGATGACCCGGGGCGACGTGACCGTGCGGGGGGTGCGGCCCGAGTTTCTCGACATCGCGCTCGACAAGCTGGTCAACGCCGGGGCGGTGATCGAGCCGGGCGACAACCTGTTCCGCGTGCGCATGGACGACCGTCCCCGCGCGGTCGACATCGTGACGCTGCCCTATCCCGGCTTCGCGACCGACCTGCTGCCGATGGCGATCGGCCTGGCCTCGGTGGCCGAGGGCGCCTCGCTGATCACCGAGAACATCTTCGACGGCCGGTTCATGTTCGTGAACGAGATGGTCCGGCTCGGCGCCGACATCCGCACCGACGGGCACCACGCGGTCGTCAACGGCCGGGAGCGGCTCTCCGGGGCGCCGGTGCGGGCGACCGACATCCGGGCCGGGGCCGGGCTGGTCATCGCCGGCCTGTGCGCCGACGGGGTGACCGAGGTCGGCGAGGTGCACCACATCGACCGGGGCTACCCCGACTTCGTCTCCGACCTGGCCAAGCTGGGCGTCGACGTGGAGCGGGCCGACGTGCCCGAGCCGACCTTCGACTTCTAGAAAGCCCCGACCACCCGCCGCGCCTCCTCCAGCTGCTCGGTGAAGACCAGCACCGCGGTGCGCCCGTCCGGGCCGGTCGCCTGGGTGGCCCGGATGCCGGCGTCGACGAGCATCCGGCGGATCTCGTCGGCGGTCTCCGGGCTGTCGGCGAACGCGGCCGGGCCGAGCAGGCCGTAGTCGTCCCCGAGAACCGGCTCGCGGTGGATCGTCCATTGCAGGCCCATGCGCCAGAAGACGGCGCCGAGGAAGCCGACCAGGCCGACGGCGATCAGCGGCCCGATGAGGTACCAGCCGTTGCCTGAGGGCATGGGCACAGTCTGGCACCGGGGATTCGCGTTTTACCGGGATTTGCCCCGATAGGAGCAGGTGCCATCCCTGAGTTTCCGTTCAGTAGGGTGGTGATGCCGGGCATCGGCGCCCGGCTCGGTGAGAGGGAGATTCACATGGCGGGTCGACTCGCGGTCATCGGCTCCGGGCTGATGGGTTCCGGCATCGCGCAGGTCTCGGCGCAGTCCGGCTGGCACGTCACCATGCGGGACGTGGACGACGCGTCGCTCAACCGCGGCATGACGGCGATCCGCGACTCGCTGAGCCGGTTCGCCGCCAAGGGCAAGATCAGCGAGGACGACGTCGAGGCGACGCTCGGCCGCATCACGCCGACCACCGACATGGACGCGGCCGCCGACGCCGACGTGGTGGTCGAGGCGATCTTCGAGAAGGTCGAGGCCAAGCACGAGGTCTTCCGCGCCCTCGACAAGATCTGCAAGTCGGGTGCGGTGCTCGGCACCAACACGTCGGCGATCCCGATCACCCAGATCGCCGCGGTCACCGAGCGCCCCGAGTCGGTCGTCGGCATCCACTTCTTCTCGCCGGTGCCGATGATGAAGCTGGTCGAGCTGGTGCGCGGCTACCAGACCTCCGACGACACGCTGATCAGCGCCCGCACCTTCGCCGAGGAGGTCGGCAAGACCTGCGTCGAGGTGAAACGCGACGTCGCCGGCTTCGTCTCCAACCGCCTGTTCTCGGCGATCCTGGTCGAGGCGATCAAGCTGGTGGAGTCGGGCGTGGTCAGCGCGGCCGACCTCGACACGGTGATGAAGCTGGGCTTCGGCCACGCCATGGGCCCGCTCGCCACCGTCGACCTGACCGGCCTCGACGTGATGCTCAACGCGGCCGGCAACATCTACCGCGACACCCAGGACGACAAGTTC
This sequence comes from Actinoplanes sp. NPDC051411, assembly GCF_040682075.1. NCBI lineage: Bacteria > Bacillati > Actinomycetota > Actinomycetes > Micromonosporales > Micromonosporaceae > Actinoplanes > Actinoplanes sp. NPDC051411. The sequence continues at coordinate 94,702 of NZ_JBFBAD010000009.1, forward strand.
TTCCCGCCCGAGCTGCTCCAGCGCATGGTCACGGCCGGCGACCTGGGTCGCAAGACCGGCAAGGGCTTCTACACCTACTGAGCGGTTCCGGCCCTCTCCGGCCCTCCGCGGCCGTACCGTTTGCCCGGACATTTCGGCGCGGGGGGAGCGGCTGACATGGTGGTGCAGGCACCGGCACCGGAAGATACCCAGTGGGCGCTGGCCGAGGCGCGGCGGGAGGCGCTGGCGGTCGCGCCCGGGTGGTTCCGGGCCTGGCCCAAGGGCGGCGAGAAGTGGTCGGCCGTCAACGTACGGTCGGCCACCCAGGTCATCGTCAACCACAGCCGCGAGGACGACCGGCACCCGGACAGCTGGACGGTGCGGGCGCTCTTCGGCGGCCAGGCGGTCGAGCTGCGGGTCGGCCCGTACGACTCCAAGGACCAGGCGATCCTGGTCGCCCACGCGGTCCTGAAGGTCGCCTTCGGCGACGACGTACCGGGCTAGGCCGGGTCAGCGGGCGCCGGCGAAGGCCAGGGAGATCAGCGTCGCGGCGATCATGCCGCCGAGCAGGGTCAGGCCGACACCGCCGATGTCGAGGCGGGCCCGCAAGCGGCGCCGGGCGACCAGGGCCGCGATCGGCACACCGACCGACGGGGCGGCGACGAACGTGGCCCAGCCGAGTCCCCGCAGGACCGAGCCGCCCCAGATGCCGGTGCTGCCGAACGTGACCAGGCCCGCCGCGAGCAACGAGGCCATCGCCGCCAGGACCGCGCCGGCCGGCGGCAGCAGAGCCAGCGCCCAGCGCGGCAGCGGGCGCCGGCCGAGCGGCCGGATCGTGTCGTCGATGCGGGAGGCGGCGCGGGCCAGCAGCGTACGCGGAGACTCGCGACCGCTGGTCGAAGCCGCCGTCAGCGGATCGGACGGGTTGCGCGGCAGCGCGACCCGCGGCAGCGACTCGACCGGGGCCGGCTCGGGAAGCTCGCCCAGCGCCCGCACCCGCAGCCCGCGGGCCCGCCGCAGCTGGTCCCAGAGGCGGGACGCCTCGCGGTCGATGTCGAGCACCTGGGCCGCGGCCGCGCCCGCCCACCGGTCGGCCGAGGTGGCGTCGCCCTCGGCGCGGGCCAGTTCGCCCGCCGCCTGGGCGGCACTGTCCTGATAGGCCTGTTCGGCGCCGGTCAGGTCGTCGTCGCGTTTGCGGTTGGCCTCGGCCAGGGCGTTGACCATCAGCTGATAGTCGTGGCCGGGCGGGCGTCGATCACGCATGGTCACTGTTCACCTCGTACGGGATGATCACTTCCGGCGTGCGGTGCACCGAGCGGTCGAAGAACAGACCTCGGCGGCGTCGCGGGTACCAGACCGGGCCGCCCGGCTGGGGGTGCAGCGGGGCCAGGTCGGCGCCCTGCACGTCGAGGGCGACCCACGCGCCGATCGCGTCCAGCCGCGCCCCCGGGCCGCCCAGGCTGTCGCGTAGCCGGGCCACCGAACGCCACCAGCCGAGCATGTGGGTGCGCCGCTCGGGGCCGTCGGTCAGCAGCCGGCGCAGCGCCTCCGGGGAGGGCACCGCGTCGAGCGCGTAGCCGAGCACGTAGTGCGGGCGGTCGAGCACCGGCACCTCGGCCAGGTCGTCGTGCCAGTCGGCCGAGGGCAGCTCGGCGACCAGGCGGGCCGCCGCCCGGCCGGCGTCTGGGTCGAGGCAGACCACGCTGAAGTGGGCCGGGCCCTGCGCGGCCAGCGACAGCGCGGCCGCCGCGAGCACGTCGCAGGCCTCGTCGACCCGGGTGCCGAGGACGGCCAGGTTGCGTCCGGGCATCCGGCCCAGCCGCAGCCGGGCCGGCCGGGCGGCCACGTCGATCCGTTCGCCGAGCACCGCGCCGGGTGACGAGCCGACCGGCGCGTCGAGCGAGGGCACCGGGCCGGACGGCCGGCACGAGGCGGGGAGCTGGGGGATCGCGTCGCCGTCGAAGATCCGGGGCTCCTCGCAGCCGGCCGGCCGGGCCCGCCACAGGCGTCGTTGCAGGCCGCGCCAGCGGGTGCGGTCGCCGGCGTCCGGCAGCCGCACGATCAGGTTGGCGCCGGGTGCGCCCGATTCGGCGTTCACGACCGCGTGGTGCCGCGGGATGACCGCGGCGGCCAGGTTGTCGTCGGCCAGGATGCGGCGCGCCTTGGGCAGCGCGATCCGCAGGGTGAACTGTCCGATCAGGCCGGAGCGGCCCCACAGCGCCTCGATGCCGGAGACGTCCTGGGACGCCAGGATCAGGTGGATGCCCTGCGAGCGGCCGCGCCGGGCCAGGTCTTCGAGCAGGGTGACCGCCTCGTCGGCGACCGCGTCGCGGCCGGCCAGCAGCACCTGGAACTCGTCGATCACGGCCACGATCCGCGGCCAGTGGCCGTGCGGGTCTTCCACCCGCAGCTCGGACAGCTTGGCCGCGTCGTGCCGCTTGGCCGCCTGCGCCCGCATGCGCAGCTCCTCGCTCAGGTGCCGGAGCATGGCCAGGCCGAACTCGCGGTCGCCGTTGACGTTGAGCCCGGCCAGGCGCACCTGGGGCAGCCAGCTGGAGTCGCGCGGTCCCGGCACGAACCGGGCGAACGACACCCCCTCCTTGAAGTCGAGCAGGTAGAGGGCGAGCTCCTCGGGTCCGTAGCGGGTGGACAGCGCGGCCAGCCAGGCGTACAGGAGGTTGGTCTTGCCGGACCCGGAGGGTCCGCCGATGAGCGCATGCGGCGGGTCGTCGCCGAGCGGCACCTCGATGAGCCCGCCGGCGCCGTCGGTGCCGTCGCCGATCGGGGCGAGCAGGCCGTGGGCCGACGACTCGGACCAGAACTTCGGCGGCTCCAGGTCGGACATCCGGGCCGGTGGGGGCCCGGCGCGCAGCCGCTCGGCGGTCGCCCGGCAGAACGCCGCCACCTGATCGGCGGCGGGCGGCGGGTCGAGGCGGATCTCCAGGTCACCGGTGAGATCGCAGGTCGCCGTCTGGTCGCGCACGGCGAGGCGGCGCACGGTCGGGTGCTCGGCGAGCTCCAAACCCCGGGCAACCACGTGTACGCCGCAGGCCACGCCCGTCCGCACGATGCGGTCGAGTTGAGCCCGCTGGGCGGAGGTCAGCTCGCCGGCGGTCGCGGCGTCGGCGAGCAGGACGACGACCTGCCACGGTTCGGGTCGCGGGCCGGCGCCGGTGCGGGAGCCGCCGCCCGCCGCGGTCAGGTCGGCCAGCGAGACGTATTCGCCGGCCAGCACCGTCTCGTTGACCCGGCAGATGTGCTCGACCAGCCCGTCGAGCATGCCGCTGAGCCCGCCCGGCCCGACGAACGAGATGCCGAGCGGCGCGAACGAGGCGAGCGTGCCGCCCAGGTGCTCGGGGTCGTAGACGGTGAGCTGCACCTCGCCCGGCCGGGTGCTGCCGAGGGCGCGCAGCAGCAGGCCCGTGATCATCCCGTCGACGGTCGCCTGCGGGCCGCTCAGCTCCAGGTGGGCGGCGTCGAGCAGCGGGACCAGGCCGGGCAGCGCCACCGCGTCGTCGAGTCCGAGGGTGCCGATGCGCAGGAGCCCGGGGCGGGTGCCCGGTTCGGGTTCGGTCGGCGACCACATTCGCCAGGGCAGGCCGGCCGCGCCGGAGGCGCTCAGGGCGGCCAGGTGGCGTACGTTCCCGGCGAGCCGTGCCGTTTCGAGCTGATAGCGCTGCTGGATGTCGCGGCGGGCCGAGTCGCGGGCTTCGGCGAGCTGGTTGAGGCAGGTCGCGTACGCGTCCCGCACCAGGCGCCGGCGATGCTCTGCCTCGCCGCGGGCCGACTCCGCGGCCGCCAGCACTGCCCGGGCGGCCCCGCGCGCCTCGGCCAGTTCCTGGCGGACGACGGCGACCAGCGCGTTGCGGTGGTTACCCACTCGACCCCCCGGAATCCACGTAGGGGGATTTTACCGATTTTGACCCATTCTGCAGGATTATGTGCTGCGTGTCGTGGTCGGGCGCTTCCCGGCCGACAACCGGGTCAGCCAGCGAGGGTCGGTGCTGACCATGTCGTCCCACAGGTCGCGGGCCACCTGCGCCGCCCCTTCGGACTGCCAGCGGCGCAGCAGATGGCGCGGCACGTACTGCCGGATCCACTCGATCGTGCGACGCGCCTCCCGGTCGAGGCCGTCGGTGCGCAGACGCCGGGAGTACGGCCGGAGACCGAGCAGACAGCAGAAGTAGATCGCGTTGTAGTGGCGCCACTCCTCGCCGGTGTCGAACGGCCCGGTCGGGCGCAGCGCGCTCACCGCCTCCTGGAGCACGTTGCGCAACTCGTGGGCCCGGGCCAGCGGCTCCTCGACCGGGCTCTTGGCCAGCCGCCGGTCGACCGCGGGCAGGTCGGTCAGCGGGCTGCGCATCAGCCGGCCCAGGTCGCCGTAGCTGTCGAGGGCCTGCCGCACGAACCGCACGAAGTCGGTCTCGGGCGTCGCGATCATGCGGCTGCGCTCCCGGCGCCGAGGCAGCGCCTCGCCGCGCAGGAACAGCGCGTGCCGGTCGGCCCGGAGTCGCTCGTCGGACCAGAACGCGACCCGGTCGAGCAGCCGGTGCACCGGGCCGCCCAGCCCGATCACCGTCATCACGAAGCCGACCACGGCGAACTGGAAGACCGCGACCATCCGCGACGAGGTCACGAACATGGTCAGGATGACCGGGCCGCCGGCCAGCAGCAGACCGCCCACCGCGGCGACCAGGGAACGGCTCAGGTCGGGCCGCAGCCGTTCGCCCGCGTCGGTCGCCTCGGCCACCGCCACCAGATAGCCCAGAACCAGCACGTCGACCCCGATCGCGGCGATCGCCAGCCAGGGCGCGCCGAGATCGGCCGGCCCGAACAGCAGCACCAGCGCGGTGCCGTAGAGCACCGCGACCAGGCTCAGCGCGAGCGGGATCAGGCGCGGCTCGACCTGGTCGCGGAAACGCCAGAGCAGCGACAGGCCGCCGAGCAGCGGGGCCAGCACGACCAGCCGCCCGGACGGCGGCAGCAGCACCGTGATCAGCACGAACGCCGCCGAGACGACCAGCCAGCCGCGCTCGATCTGGCGGCGCTCGGGCACGAACGAGGGCAGCAGGGCGACCGCGGAACCGGCCCAGAACAGGGCCGGGGCGGCCAACAGAACCTCGGCCGTGGTGCTGGCCGGGGCCAGCGTCCAGGCGACGACGCCGGCCGCGTACGCGATCAGGGCCGCGGCAGCCCGCCGGCCGGCCGCGCGGGCGGGGTCACGGCCGACCAGATAGCAGGCGAGCCACCAGGTCAGGGCGAAGGCGGGTACGGCGATGGCGGGCACGCGAAGAGTCAACCAAAGATCTGCTGGGTCTCGACAGTCTCCCTTTTGACCCGCCGGTGTCGTCGCCGGCGCACCACCCAGACCGCGAACCAGAGCATCAGCAACAGACCGACCAGCACCAGCACCGGCAGCAGCACCGCCAGCAGCGACATCGCGACGCTGCTGAAGTCTTCGAGCGTGGAGACGATCGGGGCGCCGAAACCGGCCGTGGAGACGTTCACCACCGGGCGGGCGGTCGCCTTGACCCCGTGCACGCAGAACGCGATCAGGATGCCGGCCACCACCGGCACCCACTGATGCGAGGTGAAGAAGGTGCCCGGGTCGGAGACGGTCACCGTCTTGGACTCCGAGCCGGCGCCGAAGGCGAGACCACCGGCGGTCGGCCGGACCACGGTCTGCACGATGTCGTTGAAGTGGTCGACCACCGGCACCTTGTCGGCGACCGTCTCGATCGACAGCAGGACGGCCAGGATCAGCAGCACCCAGCCGTTGGACAGCCAGGCCCAGCCGCTCGGCAGCTGTATCGCGTCGGTGAACCGGGCGAGCAGGCCCATGAGGAGCAGGGGGATATAGGCATTGAGGCCCGCGGATGCGGCCAGACCGGTTCCGGTCAATGCTTCGAGCACGACACCAGGATGGCATCCGTGGGCCACCGGCGCCTTCCGCTACTGTCGTCGGGTGCGTCTGGTCATCGCGAAATGCTCCGTGGACTACGTCGGACGGCTCTCGGCCCACCTGCCCTCGGCCGTGCGCCTGGTCATGGTGAAAGCCGACGGATCGGTGTCGATCCATGCCGACGACCGGGCCTACAAGCCTCTCAACTGGATGAGCCCGCCCTGCAAGCTGCAAGAGGCGCCCGGGGTGTGGAAGGTCGTCAACAGGGCGGGCGAGGAGCTGCGGATCACCCTCGAGGAGATCTTCCAGGACACCTCGTACGAGTTGGGCATCGATCCGGGCCTGGTCAAGGACGGGGTCGAGGCCCATCTGCAGGAGCTGCTGGCCGCCCACCCGGAGACGTTCGGCGAGGGCTTCACGCTCGTACGCCGCGAGTTCATGACCGCGATCGGCCCGGTCGACCTGCTCTGCCGGGACGCCGCGGGCGCCGCGGTGGCGGTCGAGGTCAAGCGCCGCGGCGAGATCGACGGGGTCGAGCAGCTGACGCGCTACCTCGAACTGATGAACCGCGACCCGCTTCTCACCCCGGTGACCGGCATCTTCGCCGCCCAGGAGATCAAGCCGCAGGCCCGGGTGCTGGCCACCGACCGGGGCATCCGCTGCGTCGTCGTCGACTACGGCAAGCTGCGCGGCATGGAGCGCGACGAGCTCACGCTCTTCTAATAGTTGTTGGTCAGCTCGACCCGGTCGTGGCCGGTCGTGCCGGCGATGTAGGCCCGCGCGCCGAAGCCGCCGACGACCGCCTGCACCAGCACGAGGGTCCAGGTGAGCGGGTGGCCCTGGGCGATCTGCAACAGCGTCGGCAGGCCGAGCAGCAGCGCGTCCGGCCCGAAGATGGCCTTGAACAGCGGGCCGGGCGAGATCGAGACGCCCATCTGGGTGTCGAACGCCATCGTGTCGTTGCGGACGAAGCCGACCCGGGCCTTGCGGATCGCCGCCGTCGCGCCGACCGGGCCGAGCACCAGGCCGAGCACCCACCACTGGCCGGGCGGCAGGTCGCCGAGCGCCTGCAGGACTCCGAGCGCGACCGTCGACCAGATCGTGGCCAGCACCGCCGGCACCCAGATCCGCTGCGACACCGCCTGCCGCGAGTCGAGCCCGAGCAGGCGCAGGAGCACCGGGTTGGCGGCGTCGGTGCGGACGTTGGCCGTCGACGCCCCGGCCGCGAACATGCCGCCGAGCAGCACCGCCGCCCCGAGCACCCAGGCCGGGAAGTGCACGAGCAGGCCGGGCAGCGCGGCCGACCCGGCCGTCCACAGAAGCCGGCGCGGCCGGCGCAGCGCGAGCAGCAGATCCTGAGCCACCAGCGCGGGCACCCGCGGCCAGAGCCGCACCGAGCGCAGCTGCCGCTTCGCCCAGTAGCGCCGCTCGATCATCTCCGTCACGAACGACGGCTCCACCCCGAACGCGCTGTCGAGCAGCGTGCCCGCGGTCTGGGCCGACTCGAGGATGCGCTCGTTGGGGGTGCCGCCGAGCCGGATCACCGAGACCGTCATCAGCACGACCACGAGCACGCCCAGCGCACCGGCCGCGAGGCCGGCGGTCGCGATCGGCCAGTCGGTGCCGGCCCGCGGGGCGTGCACGGCCGAGTCGACGACGAAGCCGGCCAGCCCGGCCGCGAGCACCAGGCCGGCCAGCCGGTCGGCCCACGGCGCCCAGCTGTGGGCCGCCTGGGTGGCCAGCGCCAACAGCATGATGACGATGCCGGCCAGGGCGCTGCCGACGAGAAGGGCGGCGGCCAGGCCGCCGGGCATCGGCCGGTACGCCACGTGCCCCGTGATCGCCAGCCCGAAGAGCGCTCCGACCAGGGCCGCCGCGAGGGTCGCCAGACGCAGCGAGGGCGCCAGCAGCCGCCGCCGGCTGACCGGGGCCGTGAGCAGGAACGAGGCGGCCGGACGGCTGAGACCGAGCGGGCCGAGCCGGCGCAGGGCCAGGAAGATGCCGCCCACCCCGGTCGCCAGCAGGGCGAGTCCGGCCAGTTCGGACGCGTTCGGGTGGGCCGGCCAGAAGATCACGGCGAGTTGCTTGTGCAGCATGCCGCCGACGATCGCGATGAAGAGCACCACGAAGTAGACGTTGCCGGCCGTCGCGCCGCGCTCGCGGTGCGCGGTCTGGCGCTGCCGGATCCACTTGCGCAGCGCGGGAAGGTCGGTCGCCTGGAGAGTCATGGCTTGCCCACGGCCCCGTCCGCCGTCAGCGTCTCCATGTTGGTGATCTGGGCGCCCGAGGCGGTCGCGAAAACGTCGTCGTGGCTGGCCATCAGCAGGGAGCCGCCGCTCGCCACGTAGTCGGCCAGCATCTCGGCGACCGTGGCCCGGCCCTCCGGGTCGAGGCGCTGCTCGGGCTCGTCCAGGATGAGCAGCGAACTCGGCCGCAGCAGGGTGAGCGCGAGGGTGAGCCGCTGCTTCTGCCCCGAGGAGAGCGACGGCGGGATCGCGTCGGTGTGCCCGGCCAGGCCCAGCCGCTCCAGCGCCTCGTCGACGCCGGCCTCCTCCGGGTCGGCGCCGTGGGCGCGGCAGACCAGTTCGGCGTGCTCGCGGGCGGTCAGACCCGCGTACCAGGTCGGGGCCTCCACGGTGGTCACCACCTGCCGCCAGAACTCCGGTGTCGACCCGGCCGGCTTCCCGAAGATCTTGATATTTCCCTGGTCGGGCCGCTGCAGGCTGCTCACGCACCGCAGCAGCGTCGACTTGCCGATGCCGTTCTCGCCGGTCACGCAGACCCCGGCGCCGGCCGGGACGCGCAGCGACACGTCGACCAGCACCGGCGTCGAGCCGTAGCTGACGTAGAGCCCATCCACCGCGACGGCGGGTTGATCTACCACGTGACGGACGGTAGCAGCCCGGATTTCAGGCGCGCCCGCGGCCGTAGAGGAGTCGAACCGCCTTGACGATGCGGGCGACCTGGGCCGGGGTGCGTTCGAAGGTCATCGCCGGCAGCATCGACGGGCCGCGGCGTACGGTGATCGCCTTGGCCCGGGCGAACTCACGCAGCCCGTCCTCGCCGTGGATCCGGCCGAAACCGGAGTCGCCGACCCCGCCGAACGGCAGGTTGCCCATGCCGACGAACGTGAGCGTTCCATTGACCGCGACCATGCCCGAGCGCAGCCGGCGGGCGATGCGCACCGCGTTCGCCTTGCCGAAGACCGCGCCGCCCAGGCCGTAGGACGTGTCGTTGGCCTGCCGCAGGGCCTCGTCGGCGTCCGCCACCTTGGTGATCGTCAGGGTCGGGCCGAACGTCTCGTCGCGGATCTCGCTCGAATCGGCCGGCACGTCGACCAGCACGGTCGGCGCGACGTACGGCGGCTGGACCGCCCCGGCCCCGCCGAGCACCGCCCTGCCGCCCTTGGCCAGGGCGTCGTCGATGTGGTCGCGGATGATGTCGATCTGCCGCGGCATGGTGATCGGGCCGATCTCGTGGCCGGTGCGCAGCCTGCCGGCCTTCTCGACCACGGCGGCCACGAACCGGTCGTAGACCGGGGCCACGACGTAGGCCCGCTCGATGCCGATGCAGGTCTGGCCGGCGTTGGTCATCGAGCCCCAGACCGCGGCCTCGGCGGCGGCCGGGACGTCGGCGTCGGCGTCGACGATCAGCGCGTCCTTGCCGCCCGCCTCGATCACCACCGGAACCAGGTTTTCCGCGCACGCGGCCATGACCTTCTTGGCGGTCGCGGTCGACCCGGTGAACGCGACCTTGCCGACCCCGGACCGGCAGAGCGCGCCGCCGACGTCACCGAGGCCGTGCACCACCTGGAGCACCGGCTGCTCGGGCACCACCTCGGCGAACGTGTCGGCCAGCCACTGGCCGACGACCGGGGTGTATTCACTCGGCTTGAAGACGACCACGTTGCCGGCGGCCAGCGCGCTGCTGATCGGGCCGATCGGCGTGAGGATCGGATAGTTCCACGGGCCGATCACGCCGACCACGCCGTACGGCTGGTATTCGAGGTGGCCCACGTGTTCGGCGGTCAGCAGCCGGGTGCGGGTGCGGCGCGGGCCGAGCACCGCCTTGGCGTGGTGGGCGGCCCAGTCGAGATGCTCGATCGCGCCGACCGCCTCGACGATCGCGTCGGCCTCCGGCTTGCCGGTCTCGAGCCGGGTGACCCGGGCCAGTTCCTCGATGCGGCGGCTGACCAGCGTGCGCCAGCGCACCAGCCGCTCCTTGCGACCGGTGAACCCGAGGCCCTGCCACCAGAGGGCGGCCTCCCGCGCGCGGGCCACCGCCGCGGCGACTGCCCCGGCGTCGGCGACCGGCACCCGGCCGGCCTCCTCGCCGGTGGCCGGATTGGTGGAGATGAGCACGCCGTCTTCGATCTCCGGCACGCCGGGCACACGGGTAGCGGTCATGAACGTGAGTCTAAATCGCGTACGGCTTCCCCCGTACCCTGGAAGGGTGAGCCCCCGCCGTAACCATCCCCGTCGCCGCGGCGCGTCGGAGACGCCGCCGTCGTCCCTCACCGACGAGCGGGTCCGCAAGGGCATCGAGGGCGTCCAGCAGTGGCAGGACGGCGAGTGGATGGTCCGTTCGATCTTCGGCGGCGCGGCGGTCAAGACCTACCGGTGCCCCGGCTGCATGCAGGAGATCCGCCCCGGCGTCGCCCACGTGGTGGCCTGGCCGATCGACGGGCGGGGCGACGAGAGCGACCGGCGGCACTGGCACACCGGTTGCTGGAAGGCGCGTGACCGCCGCGGCCCTAACGTGGAGCGGTCACGCAACGCCCCACGCTATGGGTAAGCCTTCCAACCGCCCCGCCCACCGCCCCAAAACGACTGAAGGCCGACCTATGAACATCCGCGCGAACTCGATCCTCCCGGCCAAAAGGGAGGACATCGAGCTGCAGACCGCCGACGGCCTCACGCTCGTCGGTGAGCTGGCCACGCCGCTCGACAGCGACCCGGTCGCCACGCTGGTCTGCCTGCACCCGCTGCCCACCCACGGCGGCATGATGGACAGCCACATCTTCCGCAAGGCCGCCTGGCGCCTGCCCGCGCTGGCCGGGATCGCCGTGCTGCGGTTCAACACCCGCGGCACCAGCAGCGTCCGCGGCACCAGCGAGGGCACGTTCTCGTCCGGTGTCGACGAGCGCTACGACGTGGCCGCCGCGATCGAATACGCGGAGTTCGCCGACCTGCCCGGCATCTGGTTGCTCGGCTGGTCGTTCGGCACCGACCTGACGCTCATGCACGGGCTCGACCCGGCGGTGAAGGGGGCGATCCTGCTCTCGCCGCCGCTGCGGTTCAGCCAGACTTCGCACCTGGCGGCCTGGGCGGCCGACGGCAAACGGCTGACCGCGTTGATCCCCGAGTTCGACGACTACCTTCGGCCGGCTGCGGCTCTGGAACGCTTCGCGGCCATTCCGCAGGCCGAGGTGGTGCCGGTCGCCGGGGCCAAGCACCTTTGGGTCGGCGACGCCGAGAAGGTGCTCGACGAGGTCGTGCGGCGGGTCGCGCCGGGCGTTCCGGTCCCGCTGCCGCGGACCTGGGACGGCCCGATCGAGACGGGCGACATGAACGCGTACGCCGACCGGTCCGTCGCCGCCTTCGCCGACGTGCCCGTGCCCAAGCAGTTGGACTAGCGGCGCGCCGTTTCTTGCCCCGCCCTCGCTGACTAGCGGTACTCCGGCGCGCCGTTGCCGTGCCTCGGGCTCTCGCTGACTAGCGGTGCTCCTGCGCGGGGACCAGCACCTCGCGCATGATCAGCTGGACCGCCGCGACCATCGGGATCGCCACCAGCGCACCGATCACGCCGAAGAGCGCCACCCCGAGCAGGGCCGCGACCACCGCGGCCACGTCGCTGACCTTGACCGAGCGGCGCATCACGTTCGGATAGATCAGGTAGTTCTCGATCTGCTGGTAGACGATGAAGAACACGGCGCAGACCAGCCCGGCGGTCAGCGAGTGGGCGAACCCGACCAGGCTCACGATCACCGCACCCAGCGTGGCCCCGATCTGCGGGATCAGGTCGCAGACCGCGACCACCACGGCCAGCGCGAACGGGTAGCCCAGGCCGAGGATGAGGGCGAGCACGAAGCTGCTCGCCCCGGCCACCAGCGCGATCATCAGCGCGCCGACCATGTACGCCCCGACCTTGGTCAGGATCTCGTCGGTGAGCAGGCGCACCCGCTTACGCCGGGACGCGGGGACCAGCGAATAGCCGCCCTCCCGGATGCGGTCGAACGACGCCATGAAATAGATCGTCAGGACCAGCACGGTGAGAACGTTGAAGATCGTGCCGAACAGCAGCCGGGCGCCACCGAGCACGCCGCCGACCGCGCTGGCGGCCGTGCCCGGGTTGAGCGCGCTCTTGACCTTGGTGAGGACGTCGTAGCGCTGGACCAGGTCGTTGACCGTCTGGTTGCGCTGAAGGCTCTCGATGTACCCCGGCACGTTGTCGATCAGCTGGGTGGTCTGGCTGACCAGCGGCGGGATCAGCGAGACGATGGCCCCGCCGAGCAGGCCGACCACCAGCAGCGCGACGATCGCCACCGCGCCGCCGCGGGGAAGACCCCACTTGCGCAGCCGGACCACCGCCGGGTTGAGGCCGATGGCCAGGAACAGCGCGATGAAGATCAAAACCAGGATCGAGGCGGCGTTGCGGACGCCGAGGAAGACCGCGTACGCCAGGATCAGCCCGAGCCCCATCAGCAGGCCGAACATGAACGGGTTGCGCCGGCTCAACGGCGGCCCGGGCTGCCCGAAGCGCCCCTCCCGGTGGTCCTCCTCGGCGGCGTCGACGGGCGCCCCGTCCCCCGGCGGCGCCGAGGCGGGCGACGCTGAAGTGGGCGGCGCCGAAGTGGGCGGCGCCGAAGTGGGCGACGCTGAAGTGGGCTGCGCTGAAGTGGGCTGCGTCGAGGTTGGCTGCGCCGAGGTTGGCGGTGTCGCGGCCGTCGTCGGCCCGGCCGTCGTCGGCCCGGCGGTGGTCTCCTCGGGCGCGGTCGGGTGATCGGTCACCGGAGAGCCTTCCGTCGTCGGCCGAACCTGTCGGCCGGGACGTTATCCCCACCGAAGCCGAAAACGCTACGCCTTACTTCGGTGTCGACCGAATTTGCGACGGTGATTACTCGGCGTCGGCCCCGACCCGGGTCGCCGGCGGCACGGTCACCTTGGCCGACGCGCTGATTTTGCCCGAGGTGTGCTGGCCCGCGCCCGGCTTGTCGGTCGCGCTGTGGGCGCCGCCCGACGCGCCGTTGTCGGCGGCGTGCGCGCCCTTGGCCTCGGCGTGCGCGCCGTTGACCTCGGCGTGCGTGCCCTTGACCTCGGCGTGCGTGCCCTTGACGTCGGCCGCGTGGGCCGCCTTGGTGTCCACGGCGTGGGCCGCCTTCACGTCCGAAGCGTGGGCGGACTTGGCGTCCGAAGCGTGGGCGGCCTTAGCGTCGGCGGAGTGGGCCCCGACCGGGCCGCCCGCCACCGCCCTCTCCGGCTCGGCGGCCTCCTCCGGCAGGTCGTCGGGGGAGGCGGCCGCGGCCAGCACCGCCGCGGCGGCCAGCTCGGCGACGCGCTTCGCTTCTCGCTGCACCTGACGGCGTACGTCGGTCGCGTGCCGCTCGGCGGCGTCGCCCGCCTTTTTCGCCTCGGCCAGCCGGTTGTTCTCGGTTTCGAGGTCTTTCCGGGCCGCGGCCAGCCGCTGGGCGATCCGCTCGGCCTCCTGCTCACTGCTCTGCGCCCGTTCCTGGGCCGCGGTCACCCGGCCCTGAGCCGCCGCGACCTTGGCCTCGGCGGCCTCCAGATCGCGGGCCGCCTGGGCGATCTTCTCCTGCTGGGCGGCGATCTCCTTGCGGACCGCGGTGGCCTGGTCGTCGGAGCGGCGCAGCACCTCTTCGGCGTATTTGTCGGCCTCGCTGCGCAGGTCGGCGCACTGCTTCTCGACCCCGCTGCGGAGCTGGGCCAGCTCCTGCACCACGGCCTGGCGGCGCTGGGCCAGCTCGTGCTCGACGGTCGCCTTGAGCTCGCTGTGGTCGCGCTCGGCGTTGGACCGGGCCGCCGCGATCTCCTGCTGCGCCTTGTCGCGCAACGCCTTGATCTCCTGGTCGGCCTGCATGCGGGTGGACTGAACGTAACCGTCGGCCTCGGCGCGGGCCCGCTGGGTTTCGCGGGCCGTGCGGTCGGTGATCTGCTGGGCCTCGGCGCGGGCCCGGCCCAGCCCCTGCTCGGCCTCGGCGCGCATCTGCTCGGCCGAGTGGCGGGCGGCGGCCAGCGCCTTCTCGGAGGCGGCGCGGCGGGCCGCGTCGGCCCGCTCCTCGTCCTTGCGGCGGGCGGCCAGCGCGACCTCGAAGTCGCGGACGGCGTCGTGGGCGTGTGCCTCGGCCTCGGCCCGGATGCGCTCGGCCTCGGCCAGCCGGGCGGCGATGTCGTCGGTGGCCGACGCCTTGATCGCCTCGGCCTGTTCCTCGGCCAGCGTCAGGATCTGCTCGACCCGCGGCCCGAGGTGGCGGAACGAGACCTCGCCGCTGAGCGGGCCCTGCCGGCGGGCCTGGACGGCCTCCTGCTGGAGCTGCTCGATCCGCGCGTTCATCGCCTGGATCTGCGCGTATGCCTGCTCGCGCTCGGCGGACAGTGCCGCTATCTCGTTCTCGGCCCGGGCGACGTAGCGCTCGACCTGCTTCTTCTCGTAACCCCGCAGGGCGGTCTCGAAGCTGGGCTCGGTGGCCGCGTCCCCGCCGAGACCGAAGATTTCACCGCCGTGCGACATGTTGTCCATCCTCACATACGCATCGTCCCGCGACGTACCGATACACACCGTCCTGAGCGGAGTATGCGTCTAGTTGTGATTTGTCTGGGCCGGCCGATGAGGCCAGGCTACGCGCCCCAAACGAGTCAGGCCGCACCGGAGAAACTCCGATACGGCCTTCGTCGTACAGACTGACCGCCGTTCGCTTTACCGTGGCGTACCCACAAGGAGTACGCAACCGGAGCGACCAGTGGCGAATGACTCAGCTGTGAATCACCTGGTGGCGCGGGCGTTGGCCGGTCTCAGCTGGTGGTCTCAGCCGTTGCGCTGGGCCACGACCGGCTTCTCGCCGTCGGTCTTGGCCGGCTCGGGAGCGCGCTGCGCCGGCGCCTCGGCCGCCTTCGCCGCTTCGGCCGGCTTGGCCGCCGCGCCGACACCCGGAACGAGACCGGACAGGCCGGAGAGCATCTGGCCGAGCTGGTTGGTGACCGCGTCCTTCTGACGGGTCAGGTCCTCCACCTCGCGCTTGGCCGCCTGGGTGGTCAGCTCGGCCTCGGTGCGGGCCTCGCTCAGCAGACGCTGGGCCTCGGCCCGGGCCTCGCTGACCGTCTTCTCGGCCAGGGCGCGCGACTTCTCGGTGGTCTCGTTGACGTGCCGCTCCGACTCGACCCGGCGCTGCTCGGCCCGCTGCTCGATCTCCTTGGCCCGGTCCTCGGCCGCGCTGGCCCGCTGCTCGGCCTCGGACACCATCTTCTGGGTGGCGTTGACCTGGGCGGCGTGCCGCTCCGACTCCTCGCGCTCGGCCTTCTCGCGCCGCTCGGCGATCTCGAGCGCCAGCGCCTGCAGGTCTTTGTCGCGCTTGTCGCGGGCGTCGGTCAGCATCTTGGTCGCCTCGGCGCGCTTCTCCTCCGACTCGCGCGACACCTTGGCCCGCAGCTGGGTGATCTCGCGCTCGGCGGTCGCCCGCAGCGACGCCACCTCGCGCTCGACCGTCGACTTCAGCTCGGCGACCTCGTGCGCGGTGACCGTGCGCAGCTGCTTGGTCTCGCGGTCGGCGTCGGACCGCAGCGTGTCGGCCTCGCGACGGGCCTGCACCCGGGCCTCGGCGGCCTCGCGCTCGGCGTGCGTGCGCACCTGGCCGGCCTCACGCTCGGCGGTCGCCTTCATCGCGGCGGCCTCGGCCCGCGCCTTGTCGGTGATCTCCCGCGCCTCGAGGCGGGCCGCGGAGAGGATGCCCTCGGACTCTCGCTTGGCCTCGCTGCGGTGATCGTTGGCCTGTTCCTCGGCCAGCCGCAGGATCTGCTCGACCCGGGTGCCCAGCCCGGAGAGCGTCGGCCGGTTGTTTTCCTCCAGCAGCTTGTTGCTGTCGGCCAGCTTCTGCTCGAGGGTGTTGAGACGTTGCTCGGCCTGGCGCAGACGGCGCTGCGCGTCGTTCATCCGCTGCTCGGCCTCACCACGGGCCTGCTCGGACTGATTGAGCGCGGCGACCAGGCGACCGAGATGGGCGTCGACCTGCCCACGGTCGTAGCCACGCAGCACGACGGTGAAATCATGCTGGGAATTAGCGGTGTCGAAGAAGGCCAGGTTCTGATCCTGCTGCTGGGGCATTGGGCCATCCTGGCGAAGACGCACCTGCCACGCAAGAGCGTGGCGACATCAGAAAGGCAAACCTAGATCACCTTTGACCTGCCCGGGAGCATCACCGCTGGCCGTTCGGGCGGACGCGACCGTCCGGCCGTCGGCGACGACTCGCCGGGCCGCCACCTGCTACATCCGGGGTTCGGTCAGCAACCGTCCACTGAGTATCGCGGTCGCGCCCCTCAATGCCCTCGATCCTGCCAGCCCCGGCCGCCGATGTGCGGGCGATTCACTCACAAGAGGTACTAATCACGCTGGCTGGACTAATTCCACCAAAACTCCGCCGGCGTCCTTCGGGTGGACGAAGTTGATCCGCGACCCGGCCGTACCCCGCCGCGCCTTCTCATAGAGAAGGCGCAACCCCCGCGCCCGCAGGGCCGCGGCGGTCGCCTCGACGTCGGCCACCGTGTAGGCCAGTTGCTGCAGGCCCGGGCCGCTGCGGTCGAGGAACCTGGCGATCGCCGAGTCGGGGCGGGCCGGGGCCAGGAGCTGCAGGCGCGGTCCGGTGCCGTCGCCGACCGCCAGCATCGCCTCGCGGACTCCCTGCTCCTCGTTGGTCTCCTCGTGCACACAGCGCAGGCCGAAGGTGTCGGCATAGAAGGTCAGTGCCGCGTCCAGGTCGGCAACCGCGACACCGACGTGGTCGATGCGCAAGAATTCGACGGCGAGGCCCGGGGCCGGTGACGGTGGTGTGACATGGTCGGCGCCGGCCGGGCTGGGTGAGGTGTCGGTCATAGCACTAGTCTTACCTGTCTAAACGTCCGTTAAGGCGATAGCCCGCCCCAGCTTTCGAAGGCAGAGACCCGTGACCAGTTCGGTGATCGTCAGCGGCGCCCGCACTCCGATGGGCCGCCTGCTCGGCAACCTCAAGAACGTGCCCGCCACCACGCTGGGCGGCCGGGCCATCGAAGCCGCCCTGGAGCGCGGCGGGGTCCTCCCCGACCAGGTCGAATACGTGATCATGGGTCAGGTGCTGCAGGCCGGCGCCGGGCAGATCCCGGCCCGCCAGGCCGCGGTCGCGGCCGGCATCCCGATGACGACGCCCGCCGTGACGGTCAACAAGGTGTGCCTCTCCGGGCTCGACGCGATCGCGCTGGCCGACCAGCTGATCCGGGCCGGCGAGTTCGACATCGTGGTCGCCGGCGGCATGGAGTCGATGACCAACGCGCCCCACCTCCTGATGAACCAGCGGCAGGGCACCAAGTTCGGTGACGTGCTTGTGCGCGACCACATGGCGTACGACGGTCTGATGGACCCGTGGGACGGCGTCGCGATGGGCGAGTCGACCGAGCGCAGCGGCCAGGGCCTCGGCATCAGCCGCGAGGAGCAGGACGCGTTCTCGGCCCGCAGCCACCAGCGGGCGGCCGCCGCCCAGCGCGAGGGCCGGTTCGCCGACGAGATCGCGCCGGTCAAGGCCGGAAACCGCGGGACCGACACCGCGATCGACACCGACGAGGGCGTGCGCCCCGACGCCACCGCCGAGTCGCTGGGCAAGCTTCGCCCGGCGTTCCTCAAGGACGGCACGATCACCGCGGGCAGCTCGTCGCCGATCTCCGACGGCGCGGCCGCGGTCGTGGTGATGAGCCGGGCCAAGGCCGAGGAGCTCGGCCTGACCTGGCTCGCCGAGATCGTGTCCCACGGCAACGTGGCCGGCCCCGACGCCTCGCTGCAGTCGCAGCCCTCCAACGCGATCCGGCACGCCCTCGGCAAGGCCGGCCTGACCGTCGACGACCTCGACCTGGTCGAGATCAACGAGGCGTTCGCGCAGGTGGTCATCCAGTCGACCCGCGAGTTGAAGGTCGACGAGGAGATCGTCAACGTCAACGGCGGCGCGATCGCGCTCGGCCACCCGATCGGCATGTCGGGCGCCCGCTTGGTGCTCACCCTCGCGCTGGAACTGCGCCGGCGCGGCGGCGGCCTCGGCGCGGCCGGACTGTGCGGCGGCGGTGGCCAGGGCGACGCGCTGATCGTGCGGGTGCCCGCCGCGTGAGGCGGAGCCGCGACGTCCCGGCGCTGGTCGCGGCGGCCCGCGAGGGCGACCCGCGGTCGGTGGCCCGGCTGATCAGCCTGGTCGAGAACGGCGACCCGGCGCTCCCCGACGTGGCGGCCGCGCTCGCGCCGTACGCGGGCCGCGCCCAGGTCGTCGGCCTGACCGGCGCACCGGGCGTGGGCAAATCCACGACGACCAACGAACTGGTCCGGTCGCTCCGCGCGGGCGGCCACCGGGTCGGCGTCCTCGCCGTCGACCCGTCCTCGCCGTTCACCGGCGGAGCGATCCTCGGCGACCGGGTGCGCATGCAGGAGCACACCACCGACCGCGGCGTCTACATCCGCTCGATGTCGAGCCGGGGCCAGCTGGGCGGCCTGGCCGCGGCGACCCCGCAGGCGGTCCGGGTGCTCGAGGGCGCCGGCTGCGACGTGATCGTGGTCGAGACGGTCGGCGTCGGCCAGGCCGAGGTCGAGATCGCCTCCCTCGCCGACACCACGCTGGTGCTGCTGGCCCCCGGCATGGGCGACGCGATCCAGGCGGTCAAGGCGGGCGTGCTCGAGATCGCCGACATCTTCGTGATCAACAAGGCCGACCGGCCGGGCGCCGACGCGACCTACCGCGACATCCAGGGCATGCTCGCGCTGGGCGAACGGGAGCCGGGCGACTGGCGGCCCCAGGTGGTGCGGGCGACGGCGGTGCGCGGCGAGGGCATCGACGACGTGGTCGCGGCGATCCAGAAGCACCGGGCCTGGCTCGCCGACACGGGCAACCTGCGGCTGCGGCGCGAACGCCGGGCGGCGGGCGAGGTGGAGGCGATCGCGCTGGGCACGCTGCGGGCCCGAATCGGCAGCCTCCGCGAGGGCACGGCGCTGACCACCCTCGCCGCCCGGGTCGCGGACGGCGACACCGACCCGTACGCCGCCGCCGACGAGCTGATCAAGGGCCTCTGACCGGCCCGGAAATCAAAAGCGAAAATCGAAAGGCGGAGTTCAGAACCGGTAGTGCCCGACCATCTCCTTCAGGCTCGCACCCATCTCGGCCAGTTCCGCCGCCGCCCGTTCGGCTGCCGCGATCTCGCCGGCGGCGGCCTGGGTGGCCTCGGTGACCGAGGAGATGTTCGCCGCGATGCGGCCCGAGCCGTTCGCGGCGTCGGTGACATTGCGCGCCATTTCGTTCGTGGTCGCGGTCTGCTCCTCGACGGCACCGGCGATCGCGGTCTGGTAGTCGTTGATCTTTCCGATGACCTCGGAGATCCGGTGGATCGCTTCGACCGCCGCCTGCGTATCGGATTGGATCGCCTGAATTCGCGACGAGATCTCCTCGGTCGCGGTGGCGGTCTCCTGGGCGAGATCCTTGACCTCGCTGGCGACGACGGCGAAGCCCTTGCCCGCCTCGCCGGCCCGCGCGGCTTCGATCGTGGCGTTGAGTGCCAGCAGGTTGGTCTGCGCGGCGATCGCCGTGATCACCTTGATGACGTTGCCGATCTCGGCGCTGGACTGCCCGAGTTTGATCACGGTCCCGTTGGTCGCGTCGGCGACGGTCACCGCGTCGGCGCCGACGCGGGCCGCCTCGTTGGCGTTCTGCGCGATCTCCCGAATCGAGGCACCCATCTCCACGGCGCCCGCGGACACGGTCTGCACGTTCGTCGACACCTCGTTCGCGGCGGTGGATATCTCCTGCGTACCGTCGCTCGCCTGCTGAGATCTGGTCGCCACACGCCGGCTGGTCAGGGCGAGCTCGCCGGCCGCGGTGGCCAGCGCCTCGGAGTTGGCGGACACCGCCCGGACCAGATCGAGGCTGCGGTCCAGCTCCTCGTTGAACGCGTTGCCCAGCTCACGCAGCTCGTGGGTGCCGAACGGCCGGATGCGGAACAGGAGGTCGTCGGGGTCCCGGGACGACAGGGCCCGCGTGTATTGGACGACGACGCGGCCGACCTTGGACTGCAGCACGAACAGCACGGTCCCCATCGCCAACGGAAGCAGCACGGCGACTCCCAGCAGCAACGCGAGGAGCGCGCCGATGCGGTCCTGGCTGGACCGTACGGCGGCGGCGGCGCGCTGGTTGAGGGCGGTCTGGAACTGAACCAGCGGCCCGGAGATCACGGCCTTGTCGGCGGTGTACTTGGCGTCGAACATGATCCGTCGCGCCGCCGCCAACTTGTCGGCGCGGCTCAGTGCGCGGTCGGCGGCGCCGAGGGCGTATCCGGCGATGGCCGTCGGCATGTCGGCCGGCGCCGTCCCGGTGGCCTCGAGCACCAGGCGCTGGGAGCGGGTCTCGGTCTGGACCAGCGCATCGGAGTTCGCCTTCGCCTGGGCCACCAGGTCGAGCTCCGACTTCTCGGCGCCGAGTTGCTGGAGTCGGGCGATCACGTGGTCGCGGGTCCTGGTCTCGTCGATTTCGCGCCAGTACGCGTCCAGGTGGGCACGGTCCGCGGTCACCGCATAGGCCCGGGCCTCGTCGGTCAGGAAGTCGGACGCGGCCTGCAACTGCAGACCCAGTGCCTTGAACTCGGCCTGACGCTGTTGGGCGTCCCGTTCGCGATGGACTGCCCCGTTCAGCAGGATCACGGTCAGAACGAGCAGGCCCGCGATGGCGGCGAGCGTGCCCACCGCGGCCCGGTTGACGACGGCCTGCCGTAGCCCCGCCCGTTTCGCTGCCGACATCTACGGCTCCTCCGGGTCGGAGCGCCAACGTGGAGCCCGCCGACATTCCCATCGGCCACGGCCGCCCCAAACTGAGCTCGGGTCAAGTGCTCGAGCTGAACTGCTCCAGCGTCTGGGTGATCATTTCCAGGTCCCAGGTGAGGCGGCCCGAGGACAGGTCGTCGATCACGCCGTGGAGCCAGGCGATCTCGGCGGTCAGCATCGCGGCGCGGTATTCGTCCTCGATCAGGAACAGCCGGGGCATGCCCGGGGGTGCCTGCTCGCGCAGCGCGGTCAGTCTTTCCTGCTGGGCCGCGGCCCGCTTCTCCAGGAGCTCCCGCACGGCGGCCGGGGCCAGTACCGCGATCAGCGCGAGCGCGACCGGGAACTCCGGGAACTCGCGGGCCGGGGCGGGCAGCATAGAGGTCAGCCAGCGGTGCATGGTCTCGGCGCCGGCGTCGGTCACCTCGTACGTCGTCCGCTCGGGGCGTCCCGCCTCGCGGGCGGTGCTCGCCGGGCGGGCCAGGCCGTCCCGGACCAGGCGGTCGAGGGCCTGGTAGACGCTGTTGCGCTGAGCCACGTTGACCAGTTGGTCCTGCCCGCGCTCCTTGATCACCTGCTGCATCCGGTAGGGGTGCATCGGCGCCTCGACGAGCAGCGCCAGCAACACCAGTCCGAGCGTCGAGCGGCGCGGTTCCGTGGAGGTCACCGGCTCAGCCTAGAGGGCTTGCGGAGCTTAGTCATGTAATAGATAGTCAACATATGACTAAGACTGCTCTGGTCGCGGGCGGCGGCATCGCCGGTGCCGTCGCGGCCATCGCCCTGCACGACGCCGGATGGCGTCCCACGATCTACGAGGCCAACGCGGCCGACGCCGACGAGCGCGGCGCCTTCCTGACCGTCGCGGTCAACGGGCTCAACGCGCTGAGGGCGCTCGGACTCGACCCGGGCCAGGTGCTCGAGGCCGGATTCGCCACGCCGACCCTGCATCTCGGCAACGGGGCCGGGCGGCGGCTCGCGGTTCTCCCGCTCGGCGGGCCGCTGCCCGACGGCACGACGACCACGACGATCCGGCGGGCCGACCTCTACACCGCGCTGCGCACGGCCGCGGCGGAGCGCGGCATCCCGATCGCGTACGGGAAACGGTTGCGCGACCTCCAGCAGGAGCCCGAGCGTGTGACCGCGCGGTTCGACGATGGAACGGTCGCCGCCGGTGAGCTCCTTGTGGGGGCGGACGGGCTTCGGTCCCGTACGCGAAAGGTGCTCGACCCCCACGGCCCGGCGCCGAGTTATCTCGGCCTGCTCAACGCCGGGGGTTTCACCGACCGGCCGGTCGGGGCCGACCTCGACCGCACGCCCGGCGTCGTACACATGACCTTCGGCAAGCGGTCCTTCTTCGGCTGGACGATCGCGCCGGACGGCGCCGTGTGGTGGTTCGCGAACCCGCCCCGCAAGCAGCCGGTGCGCGCCGGCGAGTTCACCCCGGAGACCTGGCGGGCCCACCTGATCGAGCTGTTCGCCGACGACGCCGGCCCGGCCGCCGCGATCGTCCGGGCGACCGGCGAGGCGCTCGGCCCGTGGAACACCGAGGACCTGCCGCGGGTGCCGGTCTGGCACCGCGGCCGGGTGGTGCTGCTCGGCGACGCGGCGCACGCGGTCTCGCCCGCCTCCGGCCAGGGCGCGTCGATGGCGATGGAGGACGCGGCGACGCTGGGCCGTTCTCTGGGCCTCGCGCTGGCCCGGGCCGGCGACGTGCCGGCCGCGCTCGCCGACTACGAGCAGCGGCGGCGGGAACGGGTCGAGAAGGTGGTCGCGGTCGGCCGGCGCAACGGCAGCGGCAAGACCGCCGGGCCGGTCGGCGCGGCGATCCGGGACGCGCTCACGCCGCTGATCATGAAGCTGGTCTATCGCCGGGGCGACCCCCAGGCCTGGATCTTCGAACACCGGGTCTAGGAACGCCTCATCCGCCCGCCCCGACCGCCGATCATCTGGTCGGACCCGCGCCGCCCGGCGCGGGGAAGCTGCAGATCGAGGTGCTCATGAGCGGGCAGCGACGCCCGGACCCCCTTGCCGTGGTCCTGGCCGTGCTCGGTGTGCTGGTGATCCCGCCGGCCATCGGTCTCGCCCCGCACGGGTGGACCACGATCGGCGTGCCGTACTGGGCCGTGCTCGCGGTGATCCACGTGGCGTACATCCACATCTCCCGCCGCGTCGCGGTGGCGAACCGGGAGGACGACGGCGCACGCCGGCTGTGGACGCTCGCCGCCTGGGCCGGGGTGCCCCTCGCCGTCGGCGACCTGGTCGAGATCTACGAGTGCCTGCACTACCCGCCGACCCGCTTCACGATCATCGGCGGCAACGTGCAGGCGTTCCTGGTCGTCGTCGCGATGCTCCTGCTGCTCGCCGGCATGCTGCGGTTCCCGACCGGGCGCGGCTCACCCGGCGAGCGCTCACGCATGCGGATGGACATGGCCACGGTCATGGGCAGCGCGACCACCTGCGGGATGCTGCTCCTCCAACTCCCCCGGGAGGAGACCGGCTGGCGCTGGGCGGTCGACTTCACCACCGCCGTACTCATCCAGCCGGGACTGTTCCTGGTCGCCCTCTTCGCCCTGGTCAAGCTGTTCCTCGGGGAGCGGCCCCCGTTCACCCGGGCCGCCGCCGTCGTCGCGGGACTCGGCGGCGTGGTCCAGGCGATCACCCAGGCGATCCCGGAGGCGCTCTATCTGAAGCCACACGGCGGCACCTGGGTGATGGCCGGGGAACGTCCTGGCGAGCACGCTGCTGGCGGTCGGCTTCCGCATCCAGTGGCTACAGAGCGGGCCGCGGGCCCGCGAGGTGGTCCGGCGCCCTCGGCGGGCTTACAGCTCCCTTCCGTACGCCGCGATGGCCGTCACCTGGGCAGCGGCCATCGGGTCGATGATCGTCGACGACCTGTCGCGGCGGACCTGGAGCGTGATCGTCGGCGCGGTCATCACCACCGCCCTGGTGGTGGGCCGGCAGGTGTTCGCGTTCCGGCACATCGAGGAGCTGCTGCGCGAGCGCGACCTGCTCACCGCCCGGCTCACCGAACAGGCCTACCACGACGCGCTGACCGGCCTGGCCAACCGCGCCCTGTTCATGAACCGGCTGACCGAGTCGCTGGCCACCCGCCCGGTCACCGTGTTCCTGATCGACCTCGACGACTTCAAGCCGGTCAACGACTCGTTCGGGCACGCGACCGGCGACCAGCTGCTGGTCGAGGTGGCGTCCCGGCTGCGGCTCGGCGTGCACCCCGAGGACACGGTGGCGCGGCTCGGCGGGGACGAGTTCGCGGTGCTGGCCTTCGACCCGGCCGGCCTGTTCGACGCGCTGACCGCCGCCCTGAACGACACGCTCCGCCTGGGCGACGCCGAGGTCCGCCTCCGGGCCAGCGTCGGCACGGCGACCGGCCGCCCCGGTCGGGACGACGCCGACAGCGTGCTGCACTCGGCCGACATGGCGATGTACGCCGTCAAGAACGCCGCCCGCGCGGTGCGCTAGCCCAGGTAGTCGGCCCCGCCCACGTAGATGGTGTGGCCCTCCGGGACGTCGGCGGTGGCCGCAGCGGCGACCTCGGCCGCGAACTCTTCGACCTTCGGCAAGGTCACCGCGCCGGTCATGGCGGCCGCGATGCGCCGTGCGAACGTCAAGGACCTCGCCCTCCTCAAGAAGATTCTGGAGGCGGGCGCAGCCGGGCGGCGCGGCGGGTGAGATAGCGCTGCTCCGGCCGGCTGGCGGTCATCCGCGCCGCCCGCAGGTAGCCGTCGCGGGCGGCGTCGACCTCGCCGGCCTCGTCGAGCAGGTGCGCCCGGACGGCTTCCAGGCGGTGGCTGTGTGCGAGCCGGTCGCTGGTGTCGAGCGTGCCGAGCGCGGCGAGGCCCGCGGCCGGGCCGTGCACCCGCGCGACGGCGACCGCGCGGCTCAGCGTGACCACGGGCCCCGGCGCGACACGGTCGAGGACGTCGTACAGGGCGAAGATCTGCGGCCAGTCGGTGTCGGCGGCCGTCGTCGCCTCGTCGTGCAGGGCGGCGATCGCGGCCTGGATCTGGTACTGCCCGACCGGGCCGGCGCCGAGGGTCCGCGTCAGCAGGGCCTGCCCCTCGGCGATCGCCACGGCGTCCCAGCGTCGCCGGTCCTGCTCGGCGAGCGGCACGAGCCAGCCGTCGGCGTCGGTGCGGGCGGCCCGGCGGGCGTCGGTGAGCAGCATCAACGCGAGGAGTCCGGCGGCCTCGCCGTCGCCGGGGAGCAGGCGGTGCAGGAGCCGGGCCAGCCGGATCGCCTCCGCGGTCACGTCGGGCCGGTGCAGGTCCGGGCCCGAGGTGGCGGTGTACCCCTCGTTGAATATCAGGTACAGCACGTGCCGGACCACCGCCAGCCGGGCCGCCCGCTCGCCGAGCTCGGGGACCTCGAACCGGGCGCCGGCGTCGCGGATCCGCTGCTTGGCCCGGCTGATCCGCTGCGCCATCGTCGGCTCGGGCACCAGGAACGCCGCGGCGATCTGCGCGGTGGACAGGCCGCCGACGGCACGCAGGGTCAGGGCGAGCTGGGACGGCGGTGACAGCGCCGGGTGGCAGCACAGGAACAGCACCAGCAGGGTGTCGTCCGGGTTGTCCGGGGTCTCGCTGGTGGGGTCGAGCGCCGCGGCGGTCTCCCGGCGGCGGCGGGCGCTGTCGCGCCGCCAGTGGTCGACCAGGGCCCGGCCGGCCACGGCGAGCAGCCACGACCGGGGCCGGTCCGGGACGCCCTCGACCGGCCACTGCCCGGACGCGGCGAGCAGCGCTTCCTGCACCGCGTCCTCGCAGGCGTCGAACTGGCCGTGCCGGCGAACGAGCGTGCCGAGGACTTGCGGCGCCAGCTCGCGCAGCAGATCCTCGAACGATCCCGCCGATGTCACCGCCTAGTCCTGCGGGGGTGCCTCGTCCATGACCCGGCGGATCTCCATCGGATATTCGGTGACCGCGACCACCTGCGTGACGATTTCGACCGCCCGCTCATGGCTGGCCTCGACCACCCAGTACCCGGCGAGGGACTCCTTGATCTCGGCGAACGGCCCGTCGGTCGGCGCCGGCGCGCCGTCGGCGAACCGGACTGTGGTGGCCTGGCTCGGGTCGGTCAGGTGCCGGCTCTCCACCACTTCACCCGACTCTCGCAGCTCCTGGTCCATCCGCATCATCGTCGCCTGCATTCCGCTGATCCACTCCGGGCTCCGCTCGGCGAGGGAGGCACCCAGCCCACCGAACATCATGATCATGTACTTCATGGCGTTCCTTCCGTTTCGTTCGCCCGCCGACCGGGCGTCGGCGCCAGGTCGAAGCCGCCACCACCGTTCTCGACATCCTCATGCCTCTAAGTTGCTCGGCATGGGATTGCTTACCGGTCCGGTGGTGCCGGCCGGGTCGATGGCCGGTCTGACGCAGCCGGAACTCGCCGGCGACCGGGTGCTGCTACGGCCTTGGCGGGACGACGACCTGGGGACTGTGCTGGCCGGATACGCCGACCCGGCCATCCAGAAGTGGCACGTCAAGTCGATGGACGAGGGGGAGGCCCGCGCCTGGATCGCCCACTGGCCGGCCCGGTGGTCAGCCGAGACGGGGGTCGGGTGGGCGGTCACCCGGGACGGCGCGACGGCGGTCGGTCAGATCAGCCTGAGCCGGCTTGACCTGAGTCAGGGCGGGGCCAGTGTGTCGTACTGGATGCTGCCGGAGGCCCGCGGAGCGGGACTGGCCCACCGGGCGCTCGAGGCACTGGCCGGCTGGGTTTTTCCGACGCTGGGGCTCTATCGGCTGCAAGCCTCGCACTCGACCGCCAACCCGGCGTCGTGTCGGGTGGCCGAGAAGGCCGGTCTGCGGGCCGAGGGGACCAAACGGGGCGAAGGGTGGCACGTCGACGGATGGCATGACATGCACCTGCACGCGCGGCTGGCCATCGATTGACAAGACCTTAGCGATCGTTCAGTTCTGCTCTACGATGGTGGCCATGGATGCAGCCGACATCGCCGCCGGCCGGGAGCGCTGGCAGCAGCGCTACGACGCGGCCCGCAAGCGGGACGCCGACTTCACGACGCTCTCCGGTTCGCCGGTCGAGCCGGTCTACGGGCCGCCCGACGGGGTGAGCTATCCGGGCTTCGACCGGATCGGGTGGCCGGGCGAGTTCCCCTACACACGCGGGCTCCATCCGACCGGCTATCGCGGCCGCACCTGGACCATCCGGCAGTTCGCCGGCTTCGGCAACGCGTGGCAGACCAACGAGCGCTACAAGATGATCCTGGGCGCGGGCGGCGGCGGGCTGTCGGTGGCGTTCGACATGCCGACGCTGATGGGCCGTGACTCCGACGACCCGCAGTCGCTCGGCGAGGTCGGGCACTGCGGCGTGGCGATCGACTCGGCCGCCGACATGGACGTGCTGTTCGACGGCATCAACCTGCAGGACGTCACGACCAGCATGACGATCTCCGGCCCGGCCGTGCCGATCTTCTGCATGTACCTGGTGGCGGCCGAGCGTCAGGGCGCCGACCTGGGCAAACTCGACGGCACGCTGCAGACCGACATCTTCAAGGAATACATCGCGCAGAAGGAGTGGCTCTTCGGGCCCGAGCCGCACCTGAGGCTGATCGGCGACCTCATGGAATATTGCGCGCGCGAGATCCCCAGATACAAGCCGTTGTCGGTGAGCGGCTACCACATCCGCGAGGCCGGATCGACGGCCGCGCAGGAGCTGGCGTACACGCTGGCCGACGGCTTCGGCTACGTCGAGCTCGGCATCTCCAGAGGGCTCGACGTCAACACCTTCGCCCCCGGGCTCAGCTTCTTCTTCGACTCGCACGTCGACTTCTTCGAGGAGATCGCCAAGTTCCGGGCCGCCCGCCGCATCTGGGCCCGGCACCTGCGCGACGACTACGGCGCGACCAGCGAGAAGGCGCTGTGGCTCAAGTTCCACACGCAGACCGCCGGGGTCAGCCTGACCGCCCAGCAGCCGGTCAACAACGTCGTGCGGACGGCGGTCGAGGCGCTCGCCGCGATCCTCGGCGGCACCAACTCGCTGCACACCAACGCCCTCGACGAGACGCTCGCGCTGCCGACCGACGAGTCGGCCGAGATCGCCCTGCGCACCCAGCAGGTGCTGATGGAGGAGACCGGCGTCGTCAACGTGGCCGACCCGCTCGGCGGGGCCTGGTTCGTCGAGGCGCTGACCGACCGCATCGAGGCCGAGGCCGAGGAGATCTTCGCCCGCATCCGGGCGCTCGGCTCGGACGGCAGCATCACCCAGGGCATCCTGCACGGCATCGACGACGGGTGGTTCACCGCCAACATCGCCGAGGCGGCCTTCGTCTATCAACAGGCCCTGGAAAAGAACGCTAAGCGCATCGTCGGGGTCAACGCGCACACCGGCACGGTGACGAAGGATCTTCAGATCCTTCGGGTCTCCCACGAGGTCGAGGTCGAACAGAACCGCGCGCTCACCGCGCGGCGGGCTGAGCGCGATTCCGTACGCGTGAAAGCCGCGCTCGAAGCGCTGGTGGCGACGTCCCGCACCGAGCAGAACATGATCCCCGCGATGCTCGAGGCGGCCCGTGCCGAGGCGACCCTGGGCGAGATCTGTGACGCCCTGAAGGGGGAGTGGGGCATCTACCGCGAGCCGGCCCGATTCTAGGTTTGTGACGTCCGATATCAGCTGTCCGGCGGCGCGGCGAATCGCCTCGTCAGCGTGCGAGACTAGGTAGCTATGAGCGACCCACGGACCACTCCGTCGATCTTCACCCGCGGCGCGGTCGACCTCAGCGCGCTGCGTACGCCGGCTCCGTCCGCGACGCCGGCCTCCAGCCGTCCGGCCGCGAGCGGCGACGCCGGCGCGCCCCCCGCGCCCGCGGGCCTCCCCGGCACTGAGACGATCATCGAAGTCACCGAGGCCAACTTCCAGGCCACCGTTCTCGAGCGGTCCATGTCGACCCCGGTCATCCTCGACTTCTGGGCCGACTGGTGCGAGCCCTGCAAGCAGCTCTCGCCGATCCTCGAGCGGCTGGCCGCCGAGGGCGCCGGCACCTGGGTGCTCGGCAAGATCGATGTGGACGCCAACCCCCGGCTCGCCCAGGCACTGCGCGTGCAGGGCATCCCGATGGTCGTCGCGGTGGTCGGCGGCCAGCTCGTCGAGGGCTTCACCGGCGTGCTCCCCGAGCACCAGGTCCGGCAATACGTCGACGCCGTGCTGAAGGCCGGCGGCATCTCGGTCGAGACGCCCGCCGACCCGCGGCTCGACGAGGCCGACGACGCGCTGATGACCGGCGACCTCGACGACGCCGAAGCCGCCTACCGCAAGATCCTGGCCGAGGCGCCCGGCGACGCGGCCGCCACCTCCGGCCTCGCCCAGGTCGAGCTCTACCGGCGCATCAGCGGCGCCGACCCGTCGGCCGTGCTGGCCAAGGCGGCGGCCAACCCCGACGACCTCGAGGCGCAGCAGCTCGCCGCCGACGTCGAGGTGCTCAGCGGCCAGGCCGAAGACGCCTACTCGCGACTGGTCGCCGTGATCAAGCGCACCTCGGGCGACGACCGTGATGCCGTCCGCAAGCACCTGCTGTCGCTGTTCAGCGTGGCCGGCCCGGACGATCCCGCGGTGGCCGGGGCGCGGCGCGCCCTGGCCAGCGCTCTCTTCTAGGGAAGCCTCCGTGCGCCGCATCGCTGTCCTCGACGCACCGTCCAACCTCGGTCTGCGCCCGCCGACCGAGACGTCGGTGCCGGGCTGCGCCAAGGCGCCCGGAGCCCTCCGCGACCACGGCCTGCTCACCCGGCTGGGCGCCCGCGACGCCGGCTGCCTGACCCCGCCACGCTACGACGCGGGCGACTGGCGGCCGGGCGACGGTGTCGCCCACGCCGCGCAGATCGCGGCCTACTCCCGCCGGCTGGCCGACCGCATCGGCGCGATCCTCGACGCCGGCGAGTTCCCGGTGATCCTGGGCGGCGACTGCTCGATCCTGCTCGGCTCGGGCATCGCCATGCACCGCCTCGGCCAGGCGATCGGCGGCCAGATCGGCCTGGTCTTCGTCGACGGCCACTCCGACTTCCGCCACCCCGGCAACGCGTCCTACGTCGGCGCGGCCGCCGGCGAAGACCTGGCCCTGGTCACCGGCCGCGGCCAGGCCGACCTGGCGTCGATCGAGGGCCGCCGCCCCTACTTCCGCGACATCGACGTGGTCGTGATGGGCATCCGCGCCCAGGACGAATACCGCCTCGACCTCCAGGCCGCCGGCATCATCACCCGCCCGGTCCCGGCCCTGCGCGCGGAGGGCGCGGCCCGAAGCGCCCAGTGGGCCCGCGACCAACTGGCCGACTGCGCCGGCTACTGGGTGCACGTCGACGTCGACGTGCTTGACCCGGCGGTGATGCCCGCGGTCGACGCGCCCTCCCCGGGCGGCATCGCCTTCCCCGAACTCGAACTCCTCCTGGCCGGCCTGGTCGAATCCCCCCACTGCCTGGGCGTCGAACTCACGGTCTTCGACCCCGACTACGATCCCGACGGCGAATACGCGGCCGAGATAACCTCAACGGTCTCGGCCGGCCTGGCCCCGGCCAAGACGGTCGCGCTCCGCCCCGACCTGGCAGCAGCCCGCCGCGACCTGGACCGCACCCCTCAGGAAAAGTCCGAGGCGGCCCGAGAAAACCGCCGCGCCGAGGCAGCCGCGGAGAGCGTCTCCCTCGCGGCCTCAGGCGCCTCCGGCGTTTCCGGTACGCCCGAGGAAGCCCCCCTGCCCGCAACCACTCTCCTGGCGGTTGAGGACGGCGCCGACCTGCCCGCTGAGCGCAGTGTCTCCGAAGGGCGCCCCCACTCCGGCGACGAGCCCTTCGAAGGTGCCCCGGCCGCTGACGACCAGGGCGATGCCATGCCCGACGGCGAGACCACCGAGGGCGCCCCCGTCGAGGCCGCGCCGCATGACGGTCCTTCCGGGGGCGGTCGGGCGGTTGACCCTTCCGGGGTTGCCCAGGCGGGCGACTTTTCCGGGGTTAGGTCGGCCGCTGATCTTTCCGGGGTTGTGCGGGGGGCTGATCTTGCTGGGGTGGCGCAGGCGGGTGGATCTTCCGGGATTGGGCCGGCGGGTGGTCCTTCCGGAGCCGCACTGGCGGCTGATCTCTCCGGAGTTGCGCAAGCGGGTGGTCCTTCCGGAGTTGCGCAAGCGGGTGGTCCTTCCGGAGTTGCGTCGTCGGCTGATCTTTCCGGCACTGCGCCGGCCGGTGGTCCTTCCGGGGCCGGGCAGGCGGGTGATTCCTCTGACGGGGCGTTGGGCGGCGGTTCCTTGGTCGCGCGGGCGGGGAGTTTTCTCGAGGCGGGGCAGGCAGGTGATCCCTCTGAGGTCGCGCTGCCTGGCGACTCCTTCGTTGCGGTGGCGGGTGATTCTTCCCGCGCCGCGCTGGCAAGCGATCCCTCCGGGACCGCGTTAGCAGGCGATTCTTCCGGGGCCGTATTGGCAAGGGATCCCTACGGAGCCACGCTGGCCGGCGATTCCTTCGCTGCGCCGGCAGGTGACCCTGCTGAGGCCGCGTTGGCCGGCGAATTCTTGAAGGTCGTAGCGGCCGACGGGCCGATCGACGCGGCGGAGGCCGACTCCCGCGTCGGCGAGGGGCGCGAGGCCGAGCCTTCGGAGGAGAGCGCCGAGGCGGCGACCGCCGACTCCTCGGAGCCCGGCGATCTGGCAACGGACCTGGCCGCCTCCGATGAGCCCGCCGAACTGTCCGCCGAGGACGCGACTGGCCGCCGGGCAACTGACGCCTCCGATCAGGACGACCCGTCGGCTGCGGTGGCCGACGAGCCGGAGCAGATCGTGGCGGCTCCCGATGAGGCGTCTCGAGGCGGCCGCCGCCGGAGCCGCCTGGCCCCGCGCGGCGGGTCGCCCGACAGCGCCGACGCCGCCGTCCGGATGCGGCCGCTGGGCTCGGCGCCGCTGCTCGACTCCGAGCCGCTGCCGGCGACCCGTCCCGGCATGTTGCGGCCCCGGCGCCCCGAGGCGTCCGAAGACGAGGCGGTCGCGCCGCACACGTCCGAAGGCTTCTCGCTGCCCGCCCAGCGTCCCGTCTTCGACGCCGGCCCGGGCGAGCCGGCTGATATCACCTGATCCAGACGCTGCCCGCGCGGCGGCCGAGGTGGACCTGTGCCGACCGACGGCGACCTGAGCGTTGGGGCCACCGTCGTGATGCGGGCGCGGTCCTCCTGTCGATGGCGGTTCCGGGCGAACCAGGCCCGGACCCTGCAGCGACCGATCGCCCCCACCCCGGTTCGGGAGGGGGCGATTTAACCAGCCGGGTCCGACAATTCTTGGCCGCTGTCCACCGGCCGGCGCGGGTCCTACTTGTTGAGGGCGGTCAGGAAGCGGTCGACGGCCGGGACTGCGGCGTCGGCTCCGGCGCCGCCTTTCTGGATCATGCAGGCGAAGGCGATGTCGCCCTGGTAGCCGATGAACCAGGAGTGGGTGTCCTTTGAGTTGGCGTCGAACTCGGCGGTGCCGGTTTTGCCGTACACCGGCTTGCCGGGCACCGACTTCAGCGCCGTGCCCGTGCCGCCGGTGACCACCTCGCGCATCATCTGGCGGAGCTGGGACACCGCCGTCGCGTCGAGGGGGGCGCCGTCGGCGGCCGGGCTGGCCGGCTTGGGGTCGAGCACCAGCTGGGGCTGCTTGAACTGGCCGCGGGCGATCGACGCCGCCACGCTCGCCATCGCGATCGGGCTCACCACGGTCTTGCCCTGGCCGAAGGAGGCCGCGGCGAGTTCGGTCGGGCTGTCGGCCGGCGAGACCTGGCCGGAGAACGCGCTGACGCCCATGTCCCATTTGCTGCCCAGGCCGAGCGCGCTCGCCGCCTGGTGGAATTTGTCGGCGCCGAGTTTGCCGCCGAGGGCGATGAACGCGGTGTTGCACGACTTGGCGTAGTCGACGTGCATCTGGACGTTGCCGAACGCCTCGCCGCCCGAGTTTTTGAACTGGTGGCCGTCGATGTTCGCGTTCTTGGGGCAGGCGACGGTCGAGCTGGGCTGGGCGATCTTGTTGGAGAGCACGCCGTACGCCGTGATCGTCTTGAAGGTCGAGCCCGGCGGAACCTGCCCGGTGAGCGCGGTGTCGACCGTGCCCCCGTCGGGTCCGTTGGCGACCGCCAGCACCGCGCCGTCGCTGACCCGGATCGCCACCAGCGAGCTCGGCTGCTTCACCGCGGTCAGGGCCGCGTCGGCCGCGTTCTGCGTGGTCACGTCGAGGCTGGTCTTGACCGCCTTGCCGTTGACCGGCTTGGTGGTGAACAGCGGGGTGTCCTTGACGGTGCCGTCCGGCGCCTGCTGGGCGATCACCACCGAGATGCCGGTGGTGCCGCGCAGCGTGTCGTCGTACTTCTGCTGGAGGCCGCCGTGGCCGACCACGTCGCCCTGGGCGAGTTCCTTGTTCTTCTGCAGGTCTTCGGCCGTGGCCTCGTCGGCGGTGCCGAGCAGCGCCCGGGCGAAGACCCGGGTCGGGGCGAGCGGTTTCTTGCCTTCGTTCCAGACGACGCCCTCGAGGGTTTGCACGCTATCGCTGATCTTGTCCCAGTCGGGGCGTCGCAAAGTGATCAGTTCGACGAAGGCGTCCGGCTTCGAGTTGTCGACCCGGTCCTTGAAACCCGAAAAGTCCATGTCGACACCGATTTTCTTGAATGCGGTGTCGAGGCCCTTCTGCAACTGTGCCAAATTCTTGATTTTCTGCGGCTCGACGCCGATCGTCACGACATCACGTGGAGTGACGATGGCGTCGCCCTTCGAATCCTGGACGATGCCTCGCTGGGCGGCCACCCGGCGTACGGCGAGAGCATCGCCGACCGCCAGCTGGGGGTGCACGATGGCCGGCTCCCAGATCACCTGCCAGCCGTCGCTGTCGCGTTTGCTGAGGCGCACCGTGCTCGCGTACGTCCAGTGGGTGCCGCCGGGCAGGGTCCAGTCGAGCTTGATCGGGCTGGTGGCGTTGTCGCCCTTGGCCTTGGGGTCGCCGGCCGCGCTGACCGTCAGCGGCTGCTTGGCCAGGCCGCCGGAGAGCTCCTTGATCTGCTTGACCACGTCCGCGTCGGCGACCTTGCCGCCGCTGGCGCTGACGAAGCCGACCGTATGCAGGTCACCGCTCTTCCACCCGCTCAGGAACGCCTTGACGGTGCCGTCCGGCCCGTCCTTCGAGCACGCGGCGAGTCCTCCGCCGGCGAGCGTCAACGTGGCCAGCGCGGCGACCGCGCGGCGGCCGTAGCGATGCATGGGCGCCCCTTCGTCAGGCCCGAGTCCCGGGCAACTTCCGGCACGGTAGTAAACCCGAGCCCGTCTTGTGCACCCGAATCCGGTCGGAAGGCATCCGAATCCGGTCGGAAGGCACCCGAATCTGGTCGGAGGGCACCCGAAATCCGGTCGGAAGGCACCCGAATCATGAGAGACGACTCGGGCACACCACGCGTGTGATCGTCGGTCCGGGGCAAGTTCTAGGCTGTGGGTGAGAGATTCGAGCCCACAGAGTCGTGGGTGAGGGGAGCACCAGACCATGGCTGTCGCCGACGAGGCAGCGACCGATTCTGATCCGATCGACGATCGTGAAACGGGGCCCGGGTTAGCGCTGACGGGCCATCTCGGCACCGGCGACGAGGGTGACCTCGACGAGCCGTTGCCCAACGCGGAGAGTCTGGTGGCGCAGGCGGTCGGGGTGGCCGGTCCCGACCATGCCACCGCGTCGCTGGTCAGCCGTTTCTGGCGCTTCGCGCCCGACGAGGAGCTCGTCGGTTTCACCGCCCAGGAGATGTACGACGCGGCCTGCGCCCACCGTGAGCTGGCCGCGACCCGGCTGCCCGGCGAGCTGAAGCTGGCGATCACGCCGCCGTCCGGTGAGCAGTGCCACACCGTGGTGCAGATCGTCACCGACGACATGCCGTTCCTGGTCGACTCGGTGATCGCCCTGCTCACCGCCCACCAGCTGCAAGTGCACCTGCTGGTCCACCCGCTGATCGTGGTGCGGCGCGAGCCGCTGGGCGCGCTCGGTGAGCTGGCCGCCGACGTCGAGCCGGACGACGCGATCGACGGCGATCTCGTCGAGAGCTGGATCCGCATCGAGATCGACCCGATCCGCCGTCCGGAGGCCCGCGAGCAGCTTCTCAACGAGGTGCGCCGGGTTCTGATCGACGTGCGTGACGCGGTCGAGGACTGGCCGCGCATGCGCCAGCGGGCCCTCGTCATCGCCGACGAGCTG
Source organism: Actinoplanes sp. NPDC051411 (assembly GCF_040682075.1). Lineage (NCBI taxonomy): Bacteria > Bacillati > Actinomycetota > Actinomycetes > Micromonosporales > Micromonosporaceae > Actinoplanes > Actinoplanes sp. NPDC051411. The sequence continues at coordinate 129,819 of NZ_JBFBAD010000009.1, forward strand.
GCCACCGCCCGCGGGTCGGAGACCAAACTGCCGGTGCCCGACAAGGACGTCACCGACTCGATCGAGCTGCTCAAGTGGCTGGCCCACGACCACTTCACGTTCCTGGGTTACCGCGAATACCGCCTCGACGGCGACGTGCTCAACGCGGTGCCGGGCAGCGGGCTGGGCATACTGCGCGGTGACAGCACCCCGCGCCAGCTGAGCTCGATGTCGCCCGAGGCCTACCAGCGCGCCCTCGAGAAGCGCCTGCTGGTGATCACCAAGGCCAACTCGCGGGCCACCGTGCACCGCTCGGCCTACCTCGACTACATCGGGGTCAAGCTGTTCAACGACCACGGCGAGGTGGTCGGCGAGCGGCGCTTCCTCGGCCTGTTCTCGAGCTCGGCCTATCGCACCAGCGTGCGCGAGCTGCCGGTGGTCAAGCGCAAGGTGATGGAGGTGCTCGACCGCTCGGGCCTCTCCCCGCGCGGCCACTCCGGCAAGGATCTGATGCAGATCCTCGAGACCTACCCCCGCGACGAGCTCTTCCAGATCAAGACCGACGACCTCTACGAGGCCGTGATCGGTGTGTTGCGCATGGCGGGCCGGCGTCAGCTGCGTCTTTTCCTGCGCCGTGACGGGTACGGGCGTTTCATCTCGTGCCTGATCTACCTGCCCCGGGACCGGTTCACCACCGTCAACCGGCTGAGCATGCAGGAGATTCTGCTGCGCGAGCTGAACGGGATCGGGGTCGACTACACCACCCGGGTCACCGAGCGCATGCTCGCGCGCATCCACTTCATCGTGCGCACCGACCCGGCCGACCCGCCGGGCCGTGTCGACCCCAACGCGCTGGCCGAGATGCTGGCCGACGCGACCCGCATGTGGGACGACGACTTCTCGCTGGTGCTCGAGCGCAAGCTGGGCGAGGAACAGGCCCGCGACCTGTTCACGCGATACGCGGGCGCCTACCCCGACAGCTACAAGGACGGCCACACGCCGTACGAGGGGATGCAGGATCTCGCCAAGCTGGAGCTCCTCGAGGAGGCCGGCCAGCTGGAGATGCACCTTTACCGCAAGCGCCGGCCGGGCAAGACCGGCGAGCCGGAGCCCGACGACCGCAACGTGCGGTTCAAGGTCTACCGGTACGGCGAGCCGATGATGCTTTCGGCGGTGCTTCCGGTGCTGCACTCGCTCGGCGTGCAGGTGGTCGACGAGCGGCCGTACGAGATCCGCCGCAGCGACGGCACGATCTACCTGTACGACTTCGGTCTCGAGCCGCCGTCCGCCCACCGTGACCTGTCCGAGGTGCGGCCCCAGGTGGAGAACGCGTTCGCGGCCGCCTGGCGGGGCGAGGCCGAGGTCGACGGCTTCAACGAGCTGGTGCTGCGGGCCGGGCTGACCTGGCGCCAGGTGGTGGTCCTCCGGGCGTACGCGAAATATCTGCGCCAGGCCGGCAACGTGTTCTCGCAGGTCTACGTGGAATCGACGTTCACGGCCTATCCGGAGATCGCCCGCAGCCTGGTCGAGCTCTTCGAGACCCGGTTCTCGCCCCGCCTGGTGGTCGGCGAGGCCGAGCGCACCCGAGCGGCCGACGAGATCGCCGAGCGGATCACCACCCTGCTCGACGGGGTCGACAGCCTCGACCAGGACCGCATTCTCCGGTCCTATCTGACGCTGATCCAGGCCACGCTGCGCACCAGCTTCTTCCAGCGGGGCGCCGACGGCCGGCCCAAGTCCTATGTCGCGTTCAAGCTCGACCCGCAGGCGATCCCCGACCTGCCGCAGCCCCGCCCGAAGTACGAGATCTTCGTCTACTCGCCCCGGTTCGAGGGCGTGCACCTGCGGTTCGGCAACGTCGCCCGCGGCGGTCTGCGCTGGTCCGACCGCCGGGAAGATTTCCGCACCGAGATCCTCGGCCTGGTCAAGGCGCAGATGGTCAAGAACGCGGTGATCGTGCCGGTGGGCGCGAAGGGCGGCTTCGTGCTCAAGCAGAAGCCGGGCGACCGCGACGAGGCTGTGGAGTGCTACAAGCAGTTCATCACCGCGCTGCTCGACGTCACCGACAACATCCTCGGCGGCAAGATCATCCCGCCGGGCGACGTGGTCCGGCACGACGGCGACGACCCCTATCTGGTGGTGGCGGCCGACAAGGGCACGGCCACGTTCAGCGACACCGCCAACGCGATCTCGGTCGGCAAGGAGTTCTGGCTCGGCGACGCGTTCGCCAGCGGCGGCTCGGCCGGCTACGACCACAAGAAGATGGGCATCACCGCCCGGGGGGCCTGGGAGTCGGTCAAGAAGCACTTCCGCGACCTCGGCCTCGACACCCAGCGGGAAGAGTTCACCGTGGTCGGCGTCGGCGACATGTCGGGCGACGTGTTCGGCAACGGCATGCTGCTCTCCGAGCACATCCGGCTGCTGGCCGCCTTCGACCACCGGCACATCTTCCTCGACCCGTCACCCGACGCCGCGACGTCGTTCGCCGAGCGCCGGCGGCTGTTCGAGCTGCCCCGCTCGTCGTGGGCCGACTACGACGCCGCCCTGCTGTCCGAGGGCGGCGGCGTCTATCCGCGGACGGCCAAGTCGATCCCGATCAGCCCGCAGGTGCGGGAGGCGCTCGGACTCGGCAACGACGTCAAGGTGCTCAGTCCGGCCGAACTCATGCGCTCGATCCTGCTCGCCCCGGTCGACCTGCTGTTCAACGGCGGCATCGGCACGTACGTCAAGGCGGCCAGTGAGTCCCACCTCGACGTCGGCGACAAGACCAACGACCCGATCCGGGTTAACGGCCGCCAGTTGCGGGCGCGGGTGGTCGGCGAGGGCGGCAACCTGGGGCTCACCCAGCGGGGGCGCATCGAGTTCGCCCGCGCCGGTGGGGTTTCCGGCGCCCTGGACAAGCACAGTGCCGGTGGTCGAATTTTCACTGACTTCATCGACAACACGGCCGGTGTGGACTGCTCCGACCACGAGGTCAACATCAAGATTCTGCTCGGCGGCGCGGTCACCGACGGCGAGATGACCACCGGGGAACGCGACGAGCTGCTGGCCACGATGACCGACGAGGTGGCGGCCCAGGTTCTGCGGGACAACTACGAGCAGGCGTTCGCGCTCGGCACGGCCCGGTCGCAGGCCCACTCGCTGCTCCCGGTCCACCGGCGGATGCTCAACGAGCTCGAGGCGAGCGGCCAGCTCAACCGCGAGCTCGAGGCGCTCCCCACGGACGCCGAGCTCAAGACCCGCTCGGACAACGGTGACGGCCTTTCCGCGCCGGAGTTCGCGGTGCTCCTCGCGTACGTGAAGATTTCGCTGGAGCGTGAGGTCCTCGCCGACCAGATCGTCGACGAACCTTGGACCAACGAGGTGATGGCGCGTTATTTCCCGGCGCCGTTGCGGGAGAGGTTCGCCGGCCGGATGGCCGGCCACCGGCTGCGCCGCGAGATCATCACCACCGCCCTGGCCAACGAGGTCGTCAACCGCGGCGGCACCTCCTTCGTCTTCCGGGCGATGGAGGAGAGCGGTGCGTCGGCGGCCGACGTGATCCGGGCCTATGTGGTGGTGCGCGACGTCTACGGCCTGGGCGCGATCTGGGAGGCCGCCGAGCGGCTGGACAACCAGGTGCCGACGAGCGCCCAGGTGCTGGTCTTCCTGGAGTCGCGGCGCCTGCTCGACCGGGCGGTGCGCTGGCTGGTCACGACCCGGCGCTCGCCGATCGACGTGGTCGGCGAGACCGCCAAGCTGCAGCCGGGCATCTCCGAGCTGCTGCCGCTGCTGCCGTCGGTGCTGGTCGGCGTCGAGCGGCGGTCGATGGACGAGCACATGGCCACTCTGGTCGACAAGGGTGTCCCGGTCGACCTGGCCGAGAAGGTGACCTGGGCCAACTACGGCTTCGGGCTGCTCGACGTGCTGGAGACCGCACGCTCCACCGATCGGCCGCCGGCCGAGGTGGCCCAGGTCTACTTCGTCCTCTCGGAGCGGTTCCAGATCGACCAGCTGCTGTCGCACATCTCCAAGCTGCCGCGGGGCGACCGGTGGCAGACGCTGGCCCGGATGGCGTTGCGCTACGACCTGTACGGCGCGTTGGCCGCCCTGACCGCCGAGGTGCTGCTGTCGACCTCGTCGGAGCCGTCGGCCGACGAGCGGGTCTCGGAGTGGGAGCAGACCAACAAGGCGTCGATCGCTCGCGCGTCGAACGCGATGGGCGACGTCGAGGACACCCCGGCCGAGCTGGCGGCGCTGTCGGTGCTGCTCCGCCAGATCCGCACCCTGGTCAAGACGTCGGCCGCGCCGTCCTGATCACCCCGCGGCGAACTGGCCGACGACCTCGGCCAGGCGCTCCGGTGCTGAGCGCTCGGCGTTGTGGCCCTCCCCGGGGAGGGTCGCGCGCCGGGCGTCCGGGAGCACCGCCTCGAGGGCGCTCAAGCGCTCCTGGAGATGGCGCGGGCTCTGGTCGCCGGTGATCAGCAGGACCGGCAAGTCGATCTTGGAGTAGGCGGCCAGGCGGTTGCCGAGCGCGTCGATCGCGTCGTTGTCGTCGAGTTGGCGTTCGACGACCGGGGCGATTTCGGTGCGCTGGTTGATCGCGGCCTCGGCGGCGTCGAACATCGGGTCGCGCAGGCCGGCGATCTCGCGCAGGAAGATCACGAACGCGGTGCCGGGCCGGCCGTCGGCGAGCGCGGCGCGCGCCCGGTCGACCGGGCGCCCCCCGCCGGCCCGCGAAACGCCGCCGCCATCGGGCCGGGCGCTGTCGGATTGGGCGCGGTCGGATTGGGCGCCGCCGGGTTCCGCGCGGCCGGGTTCTGCTCCGCCGGCGAGATCAGTCTGGGCGCTGCCGCTCTCGGACTGGGTGCCGTCGCCCAGGCGCTGGTCGCTGATCAGCAGGGGTGGTTCGTAGAGCGCCGCCGCCGAGAACAACTCCGGCGAAGCCACCAGCGCCTCCAAAGCCAGCACCGCCCCCGACGAGTGCCCCACCAGCACCGGCCGGTCGAGGGTCGCCGCCGCGGCCAGCACCTCGACGACCTCGTCGGCCATCGTCACCTTGCGGGGCACATCGAGCCGGTATTGCGGTCGGTACAACCGCGCGACCCGGAACCGCTCCCGCAGCCGGTCGGTCACCTTTTCCCAGCTCGACAGGTCGCCCATGCCCCCGTGCAGGACCAGGATCGAGCGCCCGCTTCCTTCGACGATCAGGTTCTCCATGGTTCCCCCTTAGCAGTGATAAGGAGAAACTTAACACTGCTAAGCTGACTTCGTGAAGGGCCTTTCGCGGGAACTGCTGATCGAGACCGGGCTACGGCTGCTCGACGAGGTCGGCCTCGACGGTCTGAGCGTGCGGCGGCTCGCGGCCGAGCTGGGCGTTCAGTCGCCCGCGCTCTACTGGCACGTCAAGACCAAGCAGGAGCTGCTCGAGGGCATGGCGTCGGCGATCATCATGGCGGCCGGCATGGGGCCGCCCGAGGGCGACGAGACGTGGCCGGTGTGGTTGCGGCGCCGGGCCCAGGCGTACCGGAAATCGCTCTTGTCCCACCGGGATGGCGCCCGGCTGATCACCTCGGCCCGGCGGGCGCCGGAAGCGCTCGCCGGCTTCGAGCGTGAGCTCGAAGCCATGGTCGGGCTGGGGTTCACGCCGGCGCTGGCGTTGCACACGATCATGGTGATCGCCGACTACACGAACGGGTTCGTCCTGCAGGAGCAGGCGATTCAGAGTGCGCCGAGCCCGCAGGAACTGGAGATGCTGGCCCGGATGCCGACGCTGAGCGAGGCGTTCAAAACGGGTGGCTACCGGCAGCCGGACGCCGCTTTCGCCCACGGGATCGATGTGATCGTGGCCGGAACGGAAGCGCTCCTACCCCCTAGGGGTATAGGGTGGGCCCATGGATCGCGTGGTTGAACTCGAGATCGGCGGCATGACGTGCGCCGCGTGCGCCAACCGCATCGAGAAGAAGCTGAACCGGCTCGAGGGCGTCACCGCGACCGTCAACTACGCGACCGAGAAAGCGCGCGCCACCGTGCCGGCCGCCGTGACCGAGGACGACCTGATCGCGGTGGTCGAGAAGACCGGCTACACGGCGTCCCGGAAACCGCCGGCTCAGAAGGACACGCTGAAGGAACGCCTCCTCGTCTCGGCCGCGCTCAGCCTCCCGGTCGTCGTGCTGGCGATGGTCCCGGCCTGGCAGTTCACCTACTGGCAGTGGCTGTCGCTGACCCTCGCCGCGCCGGTCGTCGTCTACGGCGGCTGGCCCTTCCACCGCGCCGCCGCCGTCAACCTGCGCCACGGCGCGGCGACCATGGACACGCTGGTCTCGCTGGGCACGCTGGCCGCGTTCGGCTGGTCGCTGTGGGCGCTGTTCCTCGGCGACGCCGGCATGCCGGGGATGACGCATCCGTTCTCGTTCACCGCCCAGGACGGCGACGCGATCTATCTCGAGGCGGCCGCCGGGGTGACCACGTTCCTGCTGGCCGGGCGCTATCTGGAGGCGCGTGCCAAGCGCCGGGCCGGAGACGCGCTGCGGGCGCTGCTGGAGCTGGGCGCCAAGACCGTGACCGTGCTCCGCGACGGCGCCGAGACCCCGATCCCGGCCGCCGACCTGCGCGTCGACGACGTCTTCGTGGTGCGGCCGGGGGAGAAGGTCGCGACCGACGGCGTGGTCACCGACGGTTCCTCGGCGATCGACGCGAGCCTGCTGACCGGGGAGTCGGTGCCGGTCGAGGTGCGGCCGGGCGACCCGGTGACCGGCGCGACCGTCAACGCGGGCGGCCGGCTGCTGATCCGGGCCACCCGGGTCGGCGCCGACACCCAGCTCGCGCAGATGGCCCGGCTGATCGAGGAAGCCCAGAACGGCAAGGCGGCCGTCCAGCGGCTGGCCGACCGGATCTCCGGCGTCTTCGTGCCGGCGGTGATCGCGCTGGCCCTGGGCACGCTGGGCTTCTGGCTCGCCACCGGCGGCGGCGCCTCGGCGGCCGTCGCGGTGCTGATCATCGCCTGCCCGTGCGCACTCGGGCTGGCCACGCCGACCGCGCTGCTGGTCGGCACCGGGCGCGGCGCGCAGCTGGGCATCCTGATCCGCGGCGTCGAGGCGCTGGAGTCCACCCGCAAGGTCGACACGGTGCTGCTCGACAAGACCGGGACGGTCACGACCGGGCAGATGACGGTGGTGCGGGTCGTGCCGGCGCCCGGATGGGGGGTGCCTCAGGTGCTCCGGCTGGCCGGGGCGGTCGAGGCGGCGTCCGAGCACCCACTGGGCCGGGCGATCGCGGCGGCGGCCCGTCTCGCCGGTGATCTTCCGCCGGTCACCGACTTCCAGGCGTCGGCCGGGGTCGGCGTGCGGGGCCAGGTCGGGGACATCCTGGTCACGGTGGGTGCGGCGACGCCGGACGCGCCCGTACCGGGCGACGTCGCGGCGACCTGGGTCGAGGTCCGGACCGACGGCGCGGCCGCCGGGTGGGTTGCGCTGGCCGATCGCGTACGCGAGAGCAGCCTCCCCGCCGTTGCCGCGCTGAAACGCCTGGGCCTGCGCCCGATCATGGTTACCGGCGATCGGCTGAAGGTCGCCTCGCTGGTGGCGTCCCATGCCGGGATCGGCGAGGTGATCGCCGGCGTGCTGCCCGCGGGCAAGGTCGACGTGGTCAAGGAACTGCAGGCGGCGGGCAGCGTGGTCGCGATGGTCGGCGACGGGGTGAACGACGCGGCGGCGCTGGCCCAGGCCGACCTCGGGCTGGCGATGGGCGCGGGCACCGACGTGGCGATCCAGGCCTCGGACCTGACGCTGGTGCGGGGCGATCTGACGGCGGCCGTGGACGCGGTGCGGCTGTCCCGGCGCACCTTGGCGATCATTCGAGGCAACCTGTTCTGGGCCTTCGCCTACAACGTGGCCGCGCTGCCGCTGGCCGCGGCCGGGCTCTTGAATCCGATGATCGCCGGGGCCGCGATGGCGTTCAGCTCGATCTTCGTGGTCCTGAACAGCCTACGGTTGAGGGGCTTCAAGTCCGCCTTTTGAGACCTGCCGATCGATCGTCGCTCGGAGCGCGTCATGGACCACTGTCGGCTCGTGCAGAAGGAGCACGCTGCGGGCGCGTGCTTCTTCGCCGAGTTCCTTGAGCCAGTCCTGCGAGGCGCCGGCAGCGCGTTCGGCGAGCGAGGCATAGCTGGCCGCGGCCTCGGCGTAGCGGCCGAGCACGACCTCGGTCGCGGCCAGGCAGCGCAGGTCGTGCGGGTTGACGTGGCCGGCGGGGGCGGCATCGACGCGCTCCCGGCACAGCGCTCGCAAGCCGTCCGGATGCCCGTAGCGGTCGAAGAACGGGAGCGCCACGCCGGTCAGTTCGGCCAGCAGTGGCTCGATCGGGTCCGGTGCCCGGTCGTTGACCGCGGAACGCAGACCGACGCTGAACTGCAGGCTGAACTGGTCGGGGATATACATCGGGCAAATCACGGCATGCCCGCTCAGTCGGCCGGGCGACACCAGACACGTCACGGGTGATGCCGGGAGGCGAACGAGGTCGTAGTCACGGGCCAACCACCGGCCGGGCAATCGTGGCACCACCTGCCGAGCGACCGCGTCGCGCCATATCGGCCCCGGTCGAAGGTTGATCGGTGGGCCGCCGGCCGCGCCGACCCACTCGAGTCCGAGCGCGTCACGCCACGCCGATGGCGCCCCGACGGTCAGCGGGGAGAAATCTTGTGGGATCCGGTTGGCCGCTGCCTCGATCAGGAGGGGAGACACTCCGAACAGGTCGGCGACCATCGCCCGGGCGGCGGGATCGTCGATCACTGCCCCGGGCACCGAGCCCGGCCCGATGCCACTGGCACCAGGGTCATCGACGGCTCCCCCTCGACGAAGTATTCGTCGGTGTCTTCGTCGTAGGGGTAGGCGAACACGTGGTGGACCCGGCGCACCAGGCCCTCGGCGTCGCGCGCCATGACGATGTGTTCGTCTCCGTATTCGTCGTGGTCGAGGTACACCACCGCCCGCCGCACGGCACCGGTCCGCTGCATTGTCGCGGCCACCAGGTCGGCGAGGCGGTCGTAACGGTCGCGGCTGTACAGCTCGATCCGCGAGCCGCGTACCCAGGCCCGCAGGGTGGTCGGCTCGGCCGGCTCGCCCGTCCGCAGATCGGCGAGCACCGCCTCGACGTCGTCGGGGTGGGTCACGTCCAGCCAGGCCGCCCCCATGAACGAGCTCACCGGCCGAGCGTTCCACAATCCGCAACAGCGTGAACCGGGCGCCGCGGGACTGCTCCCGAAGTCCTGCCGCACCCGGCTCACTGTCTGCGCCGCGGAGGCTCGAACTGGTCCCGAAGTTCGAGTCCCCGCGACGTCCCCAGACCCACCTGCGGACATGACGCTACGTGCTGGTCCGGCTGCTCCGGAAGCTCTCGGTGACCTAAATGGCCGTTCGGGTGGGGGATTTTCCCTGACAGTCCGGCCGAAATCGTGCAGATGCTGACGAAGCTACGGCCGCAATTACTTAGCGTAACGACGGAATGCTACGACGGAGAGTCACCGCGGACGCTGTCGATCAGCGCCAGGACCTGTCGCAGCGCGGGCCGCAGGACGCGCAGCCGGGAGAGCGACACCAGCCGGTCGATCAGCGGCACCACGCCGTCGATCAGGCGCCGGGTGCGGCGCTGGTCGGGCGACCGGTCGTGCACCCAGAACAGCACCACGCCCATGTAGGCCAGCCAGAGCAGCTCCGGCAGCTCCCTGCGCAACTCCGGGTCGAGCTTGGCCGAGGACCCGTCGACCACGTCGCGGAACATCGCGATCGCCGCGTCGCGGGCCGGCGACGACTCGCGGGAGAACGGGCTCAGCGGTGACGTCGGCTCGGCCGCGGTCTTGAAGAAGGTGGCCGCGAACGCGTGGTAGGACGCGTTCACGTCGATGCCGGCGTGCAGCACTGCGCGTAACCGTTCGGCGAAGCCGGTCTCCCGGGCCATGATCTCGTCGGCCCGCACCCGCACCTCGGCCTGGCTGCGGTCGTAGAACCCCTGGATCAGGTGTTCCTTGGAGTCGAAGTAGTAGTAGGCGTTGCCGACCGCGACCCCCGCCTCCTTGGCGATCGCCCGCATGGTCGTGTCGGCGTATCCCCGCTCCTGGAACAGCCGCAGCGCCGTCTCGAGGATGACCTGCCGCGTCTGCTCGCCCCGGCCCCGGCGCGGCTTGTCGGCACCGCCGGAGGGAGCGCCGGAAGGGGCGCCGGAAGGGGCGCCGGAGGGAGCGCCGGAGGGGTCAGCGCCAGCTCTCGTCACATACGTCACCGTAGTCCGCCGAAGTACCGATCCGGCCGGCCCCGTGACCGGCCGGATCGGCGTATTCCGAAAGGCCGGTCACCAGCATAGGGCTCTGGCTTGAACGTGTTCAAGTAGGAATCAGCGGGCGACGCCCAGCACCTCGGCCGCCGCGCGGCCGTTGGCCAGGCTCGCGCCGTGGGTGGTCACGAAGGCCCGCGCGTGGGCCGGCCGCCACGCCGACGGCCAGCCCATCTCGACCACGCCGACCGGGTGCGCGGCGGCCAGGGCCTCGATCAGCTCCCGCCCGGCCGGAGACCGGTGGGTGTGCCGGCCGACCACCACGATCGGCCGTCCGCCCGCCTTCGCGGCGATCTCGTCCGGCGACGCCTCGGCCGCCACCACCTCGACCTGCTCGGTTCCGTCGAGGTGCGGCCCGAGACCCCATGGCACCCGGCCCTCGGCGATCGAGGACCCCGAGACCAACTGCACGACCAGCGGACGGGCGAGCTCGTCGAGCGAACCCTCGACCCGCACCGCGCGGCGCGCGGCGGAAAGACCCAGGCCTTCGTCGGGGCCGGGCCCGCTGCGGGGCGTCGCGGCCCAGGCCGCCATCGCAGACGTACGCGCGACCGCGTCCTCCAGCCGGCCCAGCGGCAACCGCCCGTCCTCGACCGCTCCGACGATTTCCGAAACCACCGCCTCGACCAGCGAAAGGTCGACCTTGGCGCCGATGCAGAGCAGGTCGGCTCCGGCGGCCAGTGCGCGTACGGCCGCCGGACCGATTCCGCCCGCGGTGACCGCCGCCCCCTTCATCTCCAGGGCGTCCGTGACGATCGCGCCGCCGAAGCCGTATTCGCCCCGCAGCAGGTCGGTCAGCACCCGCTTGCTGAACGTGCCCGGGTCGTCCCCGGTCAGCGCCGGCACCCGGATGTGCGCCGACATGATCGCCCGCGTGCCGGCCGCGACCACCGCGGCGAACGGCGGCAGGTCGCGCTCGCGCAGCAGGTCGAGCGTGGCGTCGATGGTCGGCAGTTCGAGGTGGGAGTCGCTGACCGTGGCGCCGTGACCGGGGAAGTGCTTGGCGCAGGCCGCGACCCCGGCCGACTGGAGGCCCTCGATCGCCGCCGCCGCGTGCCGGGCGACCCGCATCGGGTGGCTGCCGAACGAGCGTGTCCCGATGATCGGGTTGTCGTCGGCACTGTTGACGTCGACGGTCGGGGCCAGGTCGAGGTTGATGCCGGCCGCGGCCAGGTCGCCGCCGATCGCCGCGTACACCGCACGGGTGAGCTCGGGGTCGTCGACCGTGCCGAGCGCCGCGTTGCCCGGGTAGGGGCTGCCGGTGCGGTGGGCGAGGCGGGTGACGTCGCCGCCCTCCTCGTCGATCGCGATCAGCGCGTCCGGGCGTACCGATCGCAGCCGGGCCGTCAGGCCGGCGACCTGGGCCGCGTCGACGACGTTGGTGCCGAACAGGGTGTGCCCGGCGAGGCCTTCGGTGAGCAGTCCGAGTGCCCAGTCGGGCGCGGTGCCGCCGGGGAAGGCGGCCAGCAGGGTGCCGAGGGCGAGGCGGCGAAGCCCCGGGTCGATCGCCATAGTGTCTCTCCGGTGAGGTGACGGTGAGGTGGTGCAACTCTGGCCCGGCAGGCCCACGAGCTGCCATGATCGCTCATCGATACTGAACGCAGAGCGGACGGCGACGGTGCCGACCGTTACGCTGCGGCTACATCCGAGCGCGTTAATAGGAAACAATCCTAAATAGTAGGGGACGTTGTTATGGCCGCCACCCGCCTTCCGGGCACCCCCCGGCTGCTGCGCGCACTCAACGACCGCGCGGCGCTGGAGCTGCTGCTGGCCCGAGGGCCGCTCACGCGCGCCCAGCTCGGCGAGCTGACCGGGCTCAGCAAGGTGACCGCTTCGCAGCTGGTCGAGCGCCTCGAGGAACGGGGCCTGGTGCGCCGGGTCGGCGAGCAGGCGGGCGGCCGCGGGCCCAACGCCCAGCTGTACGCGGTGACCCCCGGCAGCGCCCACGTGATCGGGGTCGACGTCGGCCCGGAACGCGTGGTCGCCGCCTGCGCCGACATCACCGGCGCGATCATCGGCCAGGTCGAACAGTCCACCCGGGACACCGACGACCCGGTCGGCGTCGTCCACCGCGCGGTCGTCCAGGCCGCGACCGAGGCCGGCGCCGAGATGTCGTCCGTACGCCGCGTCGTCCTCGGCACGCCCGGCCTGGTCGACCCCGGCACCGGCGAGATCTCGTTCGCGTGGGACCTCCCGCGCTGGCACCGCGGCCTCCTCGACGACCTGCGCCGCGACCTGAGCACCCCGGTCGTCTTCGGCAACGACGTCAACCTGGCCGCGGTCGCCGAGTCGAGCATCGGCGCGGCGGTCGGCGTCACCGACTTCGTGCTCATCTGGATCGGCCGCGGCGTCGGCCTGGCCAGCGTCATCGACGGCCGGCTGCACCAGGGCAGCACCGGCGCGGCGGGCGAGATCGGCTACCTGCCGGTGGCCGGCGCCGAGGTGCCGCGCAACTCGGGCAAGCGGGCGACCAAGGGCGCGATGCGGGGCGCCTTCCAGAGCGTCGCCGGCGGCGAGGCGGTCAAGGCGATCGGCAAGAAGTACGGCTTCCGGGGCACCGAGGCGGCCGACGTCGCCCACGCCGCCGTCGCCGCCGGTGAAGCGGGGGAGCCCTTCCTCGACGAACTCGCCAACCAGCTGGCTCTCGGTGTGGCCGCCACCTGTGTGGTCCTCGACCCGCCGCTGGTCGTGCTGGCCGGCGAGGTCAGCCAGGCCGGCGGCGCGTCGCTGGCCGAACGGGTCGAGCGTGAGGTCGCCGCGATCACCCTGGTGTCCCCCAAGGTGGTGATCACCGAGGTGGCCTCCGAGCCGGTCCTGCACGGCGCCCTGCACACCGCCCTCGATGCCGTGCGCGACGAGGTCTTCGGCTCGACCACCGCGTAACGGGCCCGGTCGCGGCGCGTGGTTGGATGGAGTCGTGCTCGAGCCGACCGTGACTCTCCCGCCTGACGACGACACCGTTCTCGCGTTCGACCGGGTGAGCGTGATCCGCTCCGGAAACTTCCTGGTCCGCAGCCTGTCCTGGCAGGTCGAGCTGGACGAGCGATGGGTGGTCCTGGGTCCCAACGGGGCCGGCAAGACCACCCTGCTCAACCTCGCCTCGGCCCGCCTGCACCCGTCGCGCGGCCAGGCCTGGGTGCTCGGCGAGCGGCTCGGCCGGGTCGACGTCAACGAGCTGCGCACCCGCATCGGCATCACCACCGGCCGCTTCGCCGACCAGGTGCCGTCCGGCGAGCGGGTGCTCGACGTGGTGGTCACGGCCGCCTGGTCGGTGGTCGGGCGCTGGCGCGAGTCGTACGATCCGCAGGACGAGGCCCGCGCCCGGGCCCTGCTCGGGCAGTTCGGCATGGGCGCGCTGATCGACCGCGAGTTCGGCACGCTCTCCGAGGGCGAGCGCAAGCGCACCCAGATCGCCCGCGCGCTGATGACCGACCCCGAGCTGATGCTGCTCGACGAGCCGACCGCCGGGCTCGACCTCGGCGGCCGCGAAGATCTGCTGGCCCGCCTCACCGACCTGGCCCTCGACCCCGAGGCGCCGGCCATGGTGCTGGTCACCCACCACGTCGAGGAGATCCCGCCCGGCTTCACCCACGGCCTGCTGCTGCGCGAGGGCACGAGCGTGGCGGCCGGCCTGCTCGGCGAGGTCATGACCGCGGACAACCTGTCCAAGACGTTCGGCCTGCCGCTGGTCGTCGACCGGTTCGGCGACCGCTACACCGCCCGGGCGGCCTGATCGCCGTGGCGCCCCGCATCGTGATCGCCGGCAGCGCGAACATGGACGTGGTCGGCCTGGCCGCCCGCCTGCCGCTGCCCGGTGAGACGGTGCTCGGCGACGACTTCATGATGACGCCGGGCGGGAAAGGTGCCAACCAGGCCATCGCGGCGGCCCGGGCCGGCGGCCGGACGATCTTCCTCGGAGCCATCGGCTCCGACGCCTTCGGCGTCACGATCAACGCGAGACTCACGGCCGCGGGGGTCGACGCTTCCGGCGTACGCACGAGCTACGGCCAGTCCGGAGTCGCCGTGATCATGGTGGATCGGTCCGGGGAAAACTCGATCCTGGTCGCCCCGGGCGCCAACACCAGCTTCACCGGCCTGACCGAGCCCGAGCGCCGGACGATCGCCGAGGCCGACGTGCTCGTCTGCCAGCTGGAGATCCCGGTCGAGACGGTGACCGAGGCGATGCGGGTGGCCCGGGCGGCCGGCACCCGCACGATCCTCAACGCCGCCCCGGCCCGGTCGCTCCCGCCGGAGCTGCTCGACAACGTCGACCTGCTGGTCGTCAACGAGACCGAGGCGGCGACGATCAGCGGCCGTTCCGAGATCGACATGTCGGCCCTGCTCGCGCTGGTGCCCCGGGTCGTGCTGACCCTGAGCGGCGCCGGCTCGCGCTACGCCGACCGTGAGGGGGTCGACACGCGGGTGCCGGCCTATGTTGTCGAGGTCGTCGACACCACGGCGGCCGGCGACGCCTTCACCGGGGCGATCGCGGTCGCCTGGGGCGAGGGCCGCTCGCTGCTCGAGGCGGTGGGCTGGGCCAACGCGGCCGGCGCGGCCTGCGTGCGCCACGTCGGCGCCTCCAACGCCCTGCCGACCCGCGACGAGATCGACGCCCTCTACCTGAGCGTTTCTCCGCCGCGAACCGAATAGCAACCGGTTCGCACTCGTCGCCGGCCGGGCCAGGCCGAACAGCAGGGTATGACCGACGCGATGATTGTGCAGCTGGCCCTGCAGGCGATGACCATCGCGGCCAAGATGGCGGCGCCGGTGTTGTTGACGGCGTTGGTGGTGGGGTTCGCGATCTCACTGTTCCAGTCGGTGACGCAGATTCAGGAGGCGACGCTGTCGTTCGTGCCGAAGGCGGCGGCGATCGGGGCGGTGCTGCTGTTCGCGGGCAACTGGATGCTGCACCAGATGATGACCTATACGACGCAGCTGTTCGAGCACATCCCCGACCTGCTGCGCTGAGGACACTTCGGCTTCAGGAGTCCTTCGCGACCTTGCGCGCCCACAGGACCAGCGGGATCTGCAGCGGCAGGCGGCCGAAGGCGACCGCTCGCCGGGCCGGTGCGGCCTTTCGCCAGTCGACGGCCATCTTGACGTTGGCCGGGAAGACGCCGGCGAACAGCGCGGCCGCCGCCAGACCACCCCGGCGGCGGGTGCGGGGACAGGCCACCGCGGCGGCCACGGCCAGCTCGGCGGCGCCGCTGACGTACGTCCAGGTGCGCGGCTTTCCCGGCAGCGAGCGGGGGACGATCGAGTCGTACGGGCGCGGCCGGGCGAAATGCAGCACGCCGGAGGCGCCCAGCAGCGTGGCCAGGCCGAGAGCCTGCCTGGTCATTTCGCGAACGTAGCGGGGGCGTGGGCGGGCAGCTCCAGCGCGCGCTGCAGCGCCCGGTAGATGCGTCCGAAGCGGGCCCGGTCGCGGGTGCTCAGCAGCAGGATCTCGCCGGCCGGGGTGCGGGCCCAGATCTGCAGCATGCGGCTGCCCCGGTCGTAGGAGCGGTCCACGCGGTCGAGCACCAGGTCGGCGACCGGGACGGTGGCCAGGCCGAGCAGGACGCCGCCGCCGAGCAGGGCCGCGGTGACCGGCGCCGACGCGTGGAGGATCAGCCCGATCGCGATGCCCTGGCCGCCGATCGCGAGCGGGGCCAGGATGGCCAGGGCCAGCATGCCCCGGCTCGCGACGGTGCCCCAGGAGCGGGGGCCGCGGCGGTGCCAGACCTGCCGGAGGGCGGCCAGGGGCACGTCCCGGCCATTCGTGTGGACGGCGGAGGACGTGATCCATACCTCGGGGTCACGGTAGTAGGTCGTCACACCATTCCTCTTACCCGTCGTAGGCTGTGGCCAACCGAGAGTCAGGGAGGGCCCGTGGGCGAGTTCGTGCGGCTGGAGACCACCGATGGCATCGCGACGATCAGGCTGGACCGACCGCCGATGAACCCGCTCAATACCCAGGTGCAGGAGGAACTGCGGGAGGCCGCGCACACCGCCACGACCGACGACTCGATCAAGGCGGTGATCGTCTACGGCGGCGAGAAGGTGTTCGCGGCCGGCGCCGACATCACCGAGTTCACGACCGTGGGCTACCAGGAGATGGCCGTCCGGGCGGTCGCGCTCTCCGGCGCGTTCGACGCCGTGGCCCGCATCCCCAAGCCGGTCGTCGCCGCGGTCACCGGCTATGCGCTCGGCGGCGGGTGTGAGCTGGCGCTGGCCTGCGACTGGCGGGTGGTGGCCGACGACGCCAAGCTCGGCCAGCCCGAGATCCGGCTGGGCATCATCCCGGGTGCCGGCGGCACCCAGCGCCTGGCCCGGCTGGTCGGCCCGGCCCGGGCCAAGGATCTGATCTTCTCCGGCCGGATGGTCGACGCCGAGGAGGCGCTGCGCATCGGCCTGGCCGACCGGGTCGCCCCGGCAGCCGAGGTCTACGAGACGGCCGTGCAACTGGTGAGGCCCTATGTCACCGGCCCGTCGCTGGCGCTGCGCGCGGCCAAGCAGGCGATCGACGGCGGCCTGAGCGTCGATCTCGCCTCCGGCCTGGCCCTGGAGTCGCAGCTCTTCGCCGGCCTGTTCGCGACCGACGACCGGATCGAGGGCACGACGGCGTTCGTCGAGAAGCGCAAGCCCACATTCACCGGGCGTTGATTCTCGCTTCGATCGATCTCGTGCCATAAAGTCCGTCGATGTGGAAGCGGTTCCGGCGACGAGCGGGGTACGGCGCACGGTGCGCCTGGCCGCCGTGCTCGTCGTCGGTCAGGTCTTCCTGGTCGCGATCGTCGGCTGGGTGACGCTGACCCGGGCCGGCGACCACACGGCCCCGGCCGCCCGCGGCGTCGACCAGCTGGCCGCGCCGATCGCACCGGCCCCGTTTGTCCCAGCGCTCCCGGGCGCCCCGAAGAGCCCTGCCCCGAAGAGCCCTGCCCCGAAGAGCCCCGCCCCGAGCCGGAGCGGCGACCCGGCCGGCAACGGCAACGACGGCTCGGCGGGCAACGACGGCTCGGCGGGCAACGACGGCTGGGCCGGTAGCGGACACGACGGCTCGGCCGGCAACGAAGGCTCGGCCGGCGACGACGGCTCGGCCGTGGGCCGGCGCCCGCGACCCACCGACCAGCAGGCCGGCCCGCCCGCGCCGAAAGTGCCCGTCGGCCCGGCCGTCACGCCGCCCCCGCCCGGCACCTCGTCGGGGCCGCTCGGCCTGAATCCGCCGACAACCGCGCCCACCCCGGCGACCGGAGCGCCGCCGGCCGTGGCCACCCCGCCGACCGGAGCGCCGCCGGCCGTGGCCACCCCGCCGACCGGAGCGCCGCCGGCCGCGCCCACCCCGCCGACCGGAGCGCCGCCGGCCGTGGCCACCCCGCCGACCGGAGCGCCAGCGGCCGTGGCCACCCCGCCGCCGGTCTCGCCCGCCGCCACCCCGTCGCCGAGTGCCGGCGCGGCGGCCGCCCAAATGCTGGCCGGCCGGCCGTGCGACCGGCTGGGTGCCCTGGCCCGGACCGGGGACGGCCGGATCGTGGGCTGTCTCCCCGCCCGCGGCCGCCAACTCCGCTGGAAGATCGTGTAGTGGACCGGACCACCAGGGCTGTCCCGCCGATCAGGCGCCGGCTGGGCCACGCCGCGGCCCCGCGTCATCGGCCGGACAGGCCCTAGACTCTGCCTCATGTCCATCGACCGCCACGGGCCGCAGCCGCCGAAACGGCATGCTCTCGGCGTGGACTTCGGCACGTCCAACACGGTCGCGGTGGCCCGCTGGCCGGACGGGCGGGCCCGCCCGATCCTGGTCGACGGCTCCCCGCTGCTGCCCTCCGCGGTCTATGCCGAGCCGAGCGGTGCCCTCGCCGTCGGCCGCGACGCGGTGCACAGCGCCCGCCTCGAACCGGCCCGATTCGAGCCCAATCCGAAGCGCCGCATCGACGACGGCCTGGTGCTGCTCGGGGAGAACGAGATCCCGGTCGTCGACCTGATCGCCGCCGTGCTGGCCCGGGTGGCCGAGGAGTGGCACCGCGCGGTCGGACCGGTGCGTCCCGACGTGACCCTCACCTGCCCGGCGACCTGGGGCGCGGCGCGCCGCACGCTGCTCGCCGAGGCGGCCGCGATGGCCTCTCTGGAGGGCGCCCGCCTGGTCGCCGAGCCGGTGGCGGCCGCGACCTACTTCGCCGAGGTGCTCGGCCGCGACGTGCCGATCGGCTCGGTCGTGGTGGTGCACGACTTCGGCGCCGGCACGTTCGACGCCAGCGTGGTCGCCCGCACGGCCGAGGGTTTCGAGGTGATGGCGGTCGACGGGCGCGACGACATCGGCGGGCTCGACGTCGACGCCGCGATCGTCGAGCACCTGCGCACCCCTGAATGGCAGCGGCTGATGGAGCCGTCGACGGTCGAGGAGCGCCGGGCCCAGCGCCAGCTGTGGGACGACGTCCGCATCGCCAAGGAGCGGCTGTCGCGCGCCCAGGCGGCCGACTTCGTGGTGCCGCTGCTCGACGTCGAGGCCCACCTGACCCGCGACGAGCTCGAACGGGTCGCCCGCCCGGTGCTCGACCAGACCGTGCAGGTCACCAAGGGCCTGCTCAACTGGGCTGACCTGCCGCCGGGCCGGCTCGCCGGGGTGTTCCTGGTCGGCGGCGCGAGCCGGATTCCGCTGGTCGCGACGCTGCTGCACCGGGCGCTTGGCGAGGCCCCGGTGGTGATCGAGCAGCCCGAGCTGGTGGTCGCCGAGGGCAGCATCCTGGCCGACGCGGCGCTGCTGGCCGCCGGGCCGTCCGCGCCCGGGCCGACCGCCGAACTGAAGCTGGTCTCCAGCGGCCGGGCCGACGGCCCGCCGAGCCGCCGCGCCGAGGGGCCGCCGGATAACGGGGTCGACGGGTCGCCGGCCACCACGGCCCGGGGCCCGCAGAACGGCCGGACGGCTACGGCGACCGCCCCGGCACCGGTGCACCTGCCGGGCACGACCGGGCTGCAGCCGCCGGTCGACCCGTGGCCGAACGCCGATCACGGCTGGGTGCCCGATCCCGATGCCACGGTGCCGACGCCACGCGATTTCGGCGCTCCGGCCGCGCCCCCGGGCGTACCGCCGAAGGCGCAAGCCGCCGCGCCCCGGCCGATGTCGCCCGCCGCATCACCCACCCGGCCGGTTTCTCCGTCGCCGCAGGCGACCGGAAAGGCCGCGGCGCCGGTCCGGAAGCCTCAGAAGTCCCCGCCGGCGCAAAAGACGGTGAAGCAGCCGAGGCCGGCCCGGCCGAAGCCGTCCAAACCGCCGCGGCGACCCGGGCGTTTCGTGCGCTTCCTGCAGATCCTGCTGAGCATCATCATGATGATCGCGGTGCCGCTGGTCGCGCTGCTGCTGGCCTACGGCTGGGGCAACGGCGAGCCGATCAAGGACGACGCGGTCGACCTGGTCAAAGAGATCGCCGACCTGCTCGGCATCCGGTCCTAGGAGGCGGCGTGCCCGAAGGCCACGGCGGCGAACTCGCGCTCTGCGCGCTGCGGGCCTTCGGCGTACGCGAGATGTTCACGCTCTCCGGCGGTCACGTCTTTCCGCTCTACGACGCTTTCCACCGGGCCGGCCTGCCGATCTACGACGTACGCCACGAACAGTCGGCGGTGTTCGCCGCCGAGGCCGTGGCCAAGCTGCAGCGCCGCCCCGGCCTCGCCGTGCTCACCGCCGGCCCCGGCGTCACCAACGGCATCTCCGGCCTGACCAGCGCCTTCTTCAACGCCTCGCCGGTGCTGGTGCTCGGCGGGCGGGCGCCGCAGTTCCGCTGGGGCTCGGGCAGCCTGCAGGAGTTCGACCCCGTCCCGCTGGTCACCCCGATCACCAGGTACGCGGCGACGGTCGGCGCGACCGAGTCGATCCCGGGCGCGATCGCGGCCGCCCTGACCAGCGCGCTGACCGCGCACCGCGGGCCGGTCTTCCTCGACCTGCCGCTCGAGGTGGTCTTCTCGACGGCCGAGGCGGCGGCGCCGGGTGAGCCGGCGGTGCCGGTGATCGAGCCCGATCCCGACGAGGTCGTCAAGGCGGCCGGCCTGCTCGCGGCGGCCGAGCGCCCGGTGATCATCGCGGGTTCGGACGTCTGGGGCGGCGACGCCATCGAGCAGCTCCGGGCGGCCGCCGAGGCGCTGCACGTGCCGGTGTTCACCAACGGGATGGGCCGCGGCGCGCTGCCGCCCGGCCACCCGCTCGCCTTCGCCAAGGCGCGCCGGGCGGCGCTCGGGGAGGCCGACGTGGTCGCGGTGATCGGCACCCCGCTCGACTTCCGGCTCGGCTTCGGCGAGTTCGGCTCCGCCCGGGTCGTGCACGTGGTCGACGCGCCGTCCCAACGGGCCGGGCATGTCCAGACGGCCGCCTCGCCGGCCGGTGACCTGCGCCGGATCCTTGCCGCCTTCGCCGGTTTCGGCGGCGACCACGCCGACTGGATCGAGGGCCTGCGCGCGGCCGAGGACGCGGGCCGGGCCCGCGACGCCGAGGCGATGGCGGCCGACGGTGACCCGATCAAACCGGCCCGCGTCTACGGCGAACTCCGCAAGATCCTGGCCGAGGACGCGGTCACGATCGGCGACGGGGGCGACTTCGTCTCCTACGCCGGCCGCTACCTCGAACCGGCCCGCCCCGGCACCTGGCTCGACCCGGGGCCCTACGGCTGTCTCGGCACCGGCCTGGGCTACGCGATGGGCGCCCGGGTGACCTATCCCGACCGGCAGGTCTGCGTGCTGCTCGGCGACGGCGCGGCCGGCTTCTCGCTGATGGACGCGGAGTCCCTGGTGCGACAGGGTCTTCCGGTCGTCATGGTGGTCGGCAACAACGGCGTCTGGGGTCTCGAGAAGCATCCGATGAACGCGATGTACGGCTACGACGCCGCGGCCGACCTGCAGCCGGGTCTGCGCTACGACGAGGTCGTGCGGGCCCTCGGCGGGGCCGGCGAGACGGTCGAGCGGGCGAGCGGTATCGGTCCGGCGCTTCAGCGGGCCTTCGCGTCGGGCGTGCCCTATCTGGTCAACGTGCTGACCGACCCGGCGGACGCCTATCCGCGGTCGTCCAACCTCGCCTGACTATCTATTTGTCGTCGTCTCCGAAGTCCTGTTCCCACTGGGCCAGGAGCTCGCGGTCGCGGCGCGACTGCTCGGAGTCGACCGTGCGCAGGAATTCCGGGTCGTCGTCGGGCGAGGACGGGCGGCGGGGCGCCCGGCGGACCAGGCTGCCCTCCAACGGCGGGCTGACCGGGCGACCCCAGACGAAGTAGGCCGCGGGGCCGGCCAGCGGGATGAACAGGATGAGCAGCACCCAGGCGAACCGGGGGAGGGTGCGCACGCGCTCGACCGACAAACAGCTGATCAGGGCCAGCACGAAGAGGGCCAGCTGCGCGGCAGCCAGGAAGATGAACAACCGGACCATGAGGCAATGATGACGCGGCCGGGCGCTTACGGCGACGAGCAGAGCGTGACAACCAGCCGCCCGGGAAGGGCTCGGCCGGCGGCCGCCGGGGCGGCTCGCGCTCAGAGCAGGACGACGAGACCGCCGAGGAGGGCGAAGGCCGCCGCGGTGAGGGCATAGACGGGCACGAGGCGGCGGCCCGGTTTCGGCGGGAGGGTGGCGAGGCCGCGGGCCCGGCGGTAGGCCAGGGCGACGAGCAAAACCCAGGCGGCCATGGCGACCGCGGCGACGAGCCAGGTCAGCGGTCCGGCGCCGGGCCGGAACGCCGGGCGTACGGCCAGCAGGCCGACGGCGGTGGCCGACAGTCCCGTCCTTCGCCAGGCGAGGCGGGTGCGCTCGGCCGAGGCCCCGTGATCGGGGGTCGGCGGAGTCTGGTCCGGCTCCTCGGGCGCCGTCACCCGAAGGCTCGCAGCAGCACCGCGATGACCAGCAGCACCGCACCCGCCCCGACCGCCAGCGCGAGGATGGCCGGGAACTTCGACGGCGGCAACTCCTGGCCGAGCCGCATCGCCCGCTCGGTGCGAGCCCAGTGGTCGACCGCGCGCAGCGCGACCACCCCGCCGAGCACGAGCAGGCCGATCGCGATGATCTCCCGCAGGTGGTGGATCGAGAGCGACGGCAGGAACTGGGCGCAGGCCATCCCGCCCGCGATCAGCGCCAGTCCGGTGCGGATCCAGGCCAGGAAGGTCCGCTCGTTGGCGAGGGAGAACCGGTAGTCGGGGGTGCGGCCGACCGTGGGTTGCTTCTCCGGATCGAACCACTGGGTGAGGGCTCGGAACACGCGCCGATTATCGACCGTGAAGGTCAAGAAGGCGGTTCCAGAGGCTGCGTAGTTCGTCACTGACGCAGGCTTCGCGCGGCCGTCCGCAGAGGCACCAGGGCGAGTCCGGCCCGCTGCGGCCGTGTGAGGGAGTATGAGGTACGGGCGGGCGCGGCTCGTCCAGCAGCGGAGCAATTTGGCCGGACATGTCAGACACCTCCCTATCGCGACTGTAGCGTCCGGGCAGTCGTGATGGTGAGGTGAGTCACCGTCTTCCCTAAGCTACTCGCGGGTAACGTACGGATGGGTTCTTCACAGGAGGTCAAGAAGCGCGATGAACATCGTCGTTCTGGTAAAGCAGGTGCCCGACTCCGGCACACCGCGTGAGCTGGCCGCGGGTGATTTCACCGTCGAGCGGGCCTCGGCGAGCAACGTCATCAACGAGATGGACGAGTACGCCATCGAGGAGGCGCTGAAGATCAAGGAAGCGCACGGGGGCGAGGTCACCGTGCTCACGATGGGCCCGGCCGGCGCCGCCGACTCGATCCGCAAGGCGCTCTCGATGGGCCCCGACAAGGCGGTCCACGTGACCGACGACGCGCTGCACGGCTCGTGCGCGGTCGCCACCTCCAAGGTCCTCGCCGAGGCGCTGAAGACGCTGAACGCCGACCTGATCGTCTGCGGCGCCGAGTCGACCGACGGCCGCGTGCAGGTCATGCCGCACATGCTGGCCGAGCGGCTGGGCATCGCCGCGCTGACCGGCGCCCGCAAGGTCACCGTCGACGGCTCGCAGCTGACCGTCGAGCGGCAGACCGACGACGGCTACGAGACCGTCACCGCCGCCACCCCGGCCGTGATCAGCGTCTGGGACACCATCAACGAGCCGCGCTACCCCTCCTTCAAGGGCATCATGGCGGCCAAGAAGAAGCCGGTGCAGACCCTGTCGCTGGCCGACCTGGGCGTCGACGCCTCCTCGGTCGGCTCG
Source organism: Actinoplanes sp. NPDC051411 (assembly GCF_040682075.1). NCBI lineage: Bacteria > Bacillati > Actinomycetota > Actinomycetes > Micromonosporales > Micromonosporaceae > Actinoplanes > Actinoplanes sp. NPDC051411. The sequence continues at coordinate 153,270 of NZ_JBFBAD010000009.1, forward strand.
GCCGGTGCCACCAGCGCCGTGGTCGAGTTCGCGAAGCGGCCGCCGCGCTCGGCCGGTCAGAAGGTCACCGACGAGGGCGACGGCGGCACGCAGCTGGTGTCCTACCTCGTCTCCGAGAAGTTCGTCTGAGAGGGGTCGGTCATGGCTGAAGTTCTGGTAGTTGTCGAGGCCGGCGTCAAGAAGATCACGCTGGAGCTGCTCACCGTCGCCCGCACGCTGGGCTCCCCGAGCGCGGTGGTGTTCGGCGAGGCCGACACCGGCAAGCTCGCCGAGTACGGCGCCGAGAAGATCTACGTCGCGTCCGGCGACGACATCTCCGGCTACCTGGTCGCCCCCAAGGCGACCGTGGTCGCCGAGCTGGTCAAATCGGTGCAGCCGGCCGCCGTGCTGCTCGGCTCGACCCAGGAGGGCAAGGAGATCGCCGGCCGGCTCGCCGTCAAGCTCGACAACGGCCTGCTCACCGACGTGGTCGCGGTCGACGCCGACGGCACCGCGACCCAGGCGATCTTCGCCGGCTCGGGCATCGCCAAGTCCAAGGTCACCCGCGGGCTGCCGATCATCACCATCCGCCCCAACTCGGTCACCCCGGTGCCCGAGGCCGCGACTCCGTCGACCGAGCAGCTGGATGTGGCGGTCAGCGACACCGACAAGCTGACCAAGGTCGTCGAGCGGGTCGCCGAGAAGAAGGGCTCCCGCCCCGAACTGACCGAGGCGTCGATCGTCGTCTCCGGCGGCCGCGGCGTCGGCAGCGGCGACAACTTCAAGCTGGTCGAGTCCACCGGGAGGCGCTGTATCAGTTGATACATGACGTCCTTGGAGTCCATCCCGGCGTTGCGAACGCTCGCCCCGACGGCGTCTCAGCGCCTGGC